>JAZGCO010000020.1:0-12187 GCA_036476995.1 Gemmatimonadota bacterium | reverse complement strand
ATCACCCGATCCGTTCGGACTACCTTCACCCTCTTGGGCTGAACATTTAACGCCGCCGAATCGGTCAGGCGACGAAAACTGGACAGGGCTGACTGAAGCGTGCCGTCGTAGGAACGAAAACGCGCCTCAGGCGTGTAGGCGAGCAGTGAGTATGTGTTGCCTCCGTATTCCACGAACGTGACATACCCCTGGAGGACTCCATTCCGAGTCTGCGCCTGGAACTCGCCGCTGGAGGCACGCAGGCCGTTCAGCGTGCGCGAGGCGGGGCGGCCGCTGAGTCCCTGCTGCGCGAAGAACGTCGAGGCCGAGGCTGCGGCTGTATGCCCCTCCGCCAGGGTTAACTGAATGACGGCGTCCTTGCCCTGACTCACGGCCATAACGGCCTGCGCACCGTTCTGGGTAGTCCAGCCACGAGGGAAGCTGATCTGAAACTTCAGATCGGGATGCAGAAATTCACCGTCCTGGAAGTAGCCGGCGCGTGGATTCTCACCGAATACAACTCCATCCAGACGGCGGAGGTACTCCTCGCGACGGACCAGCCCCCCGGGCTGACTGGCCGAGTCTGCCCGCGCCTGCGCCGCCGCAAGGCGATTCCCCGGATCCGGGTGCGTTGAGGCCCACTCCGGCACCGACGAGCCTCCGGAGGACGAGCGCTGGCGGGCCAGAATCCCGAACATCGCAACCGCGCCCATAGGATCGTAGCCCAGGCGAGTCATATAGCGATGACCCAGCAGGTCGGACTGGCTCTCGTCGTCTCTTCCGTACTTCAGAAACAGGAGTCCCAGACTGGTGTTGAGCGCCCCGCCAAACTGGCTCACCGCCTCCGGTGCGAACACAGCGCCGGCTAGCAGGCCAATTCCTGCCAGTTTAGCGCGGCTGATCTGCTCGACGGAGTGCCGGGCCGTAACGTGGCCGATTTCGTGCCCTAACACCGAGGCCAGCTCTGCCTCCGAATTGAAGTGAGTCATGATCCCGCGAGCTACATAAATGAAGCCGCCTGGTAGAGCGAAGGCGTTTACGACGGGCTGCTCGATGACACGGAATCGCCACGGCAGGCCGGGCCTCTCGGATGCAGCGGCCATGAGCTGCCCAATGCTGTCGACGTAGGACTGAAGATCGTCGTCGGGGTACAGTCCGATGCTGGACTCCACGGCGGCTGCCCCTTCCTGCCCCATCCGAATTTCCTGACCTTCGCTCACCAGCGACAGCATTCGTCCGCCTGTGGCGGGGTTGATCGCGCAGGCGCCGAAGAGCATCGCAGCGACCAGACTCGTCGCCAGGGGCCCAAATCTCGCAAATCTAGTTGTGTATCTCATCATTTCTCCTTCTCAGTGGCCACATACTTTTCTACCCAGGCGGCAAGCACTTTTCCTACATACCGGGAGTCCGTCGAATCAGTCAACAAGTGGTCCGCCCGGTCCAGCGACACAAAGCTTTTCGGGTGTCTTGCCAACTCGAAGATCTGGGCCGCGTTTTCGATGCCGACGATCAGATCGACCGGAGAGTGGAAGATCAGTAGAGCTCGACCCAAATCGCGGATGGCCTCTTGCTGATCGGCGCTCTCCAGTTGTTCCAGAAACGCGCGGCCGATGGACACGGTTCGGCCGCCCAGCACGATGTCGGCTTTGCCTTCTCGTCGTATTTCGTCTATCGAGCTGCCAAACAAGTGGGTGATATGCGCGGGGTCGGCGGGAGCGCCGATAGTCGCCACGGCGCGAACAGACGGAAGATGCTGCGCGGCACTCAGCACAGCGGCTCCGCCGAAAGAGTGTCCCACGAGGATCTTCGGCGGGTGTAGCCGCCCGGCAAGGAACTCGGCTGCAGCTAACAGATCGTTGACATCGGACACGAAACCCGTCTCCGAGAAATCACCTTCGCTCTCACCCAAGCCCGTGAAGTCGAACCGAAGGACACCAAGACCCGCCCCTGTCAGGGCGTCGCTGATCTGTCCGACTGCCTTGAGGTCTTTGGAGCACGTGAAGCAATGAGCAAACAACGCGCACGCTTCCGGCGGATGGTCCGGTAGTTCCAGCCGGGCAGCGAGGCTGGCACCGGTAGAACTCTCAAACCGAACTCTCTCAGATGGCATCAGATGGTAGCCGAGCGTCCAACGCGCGCGTCTCGCGGACGCCCCAGCGGGATCGGCAGCACGTGATTCATGCGGCGGTCGGTTCGGCGGCGGTCTCAACCGAATGCCAGCGAAAAAACAGTATCGTAATCGCAGTCCAGCTGATCACGCCGCCACCGACTTTCATCAGAAGGCCGGCTGCCTGCTGATCTTGCCGGGCTGAGAACCCGCCCACGCGAGGCGATAACTCATAGATGCCGTAGAAAGGTAGCTCCCCGAAGGTCAGGAACGCGTACGGTGCGGTTCCGAGCACCGTGTTCAAAAACAGGTACCCCATCTTCATGGGGAAGCTGAACCCGGGCCGGTTCGGCACCGGCACCAGCACCGGCCACCAGAATAATATTCCGGCTGCGAACCACATCATGTCGATGGCGAACGACCCGATCTGAGTCGGCATCAAGCCATCGACTACTGACGGCAGGTGCGTGTAAAAGAGTACGAGGTTGAACACACCGAGCGTTACGAGAGGATGGAATAACAGGCGCGCGAGCCGTCCATGAAGAGCGCCGCCTCTCTGTTGCTCCCATACACGCGCCGGTATTCCGAGCAGAATGAGAGCTGGCGCCAGCAGAGCGATCAACAGGTACTGAAGCATATGCACGCTGGCCAGGTATCCGGCACCCAGCGCCCCGATTGGCCAGTCTAGAGCGGCCCACAAGCACACTATCCCGACCCAGCCCAACCACGTTCTGGTCGCGCGAGGCTTGGCGGTCGGGCCGCGGCCCAGCCGAAGAAGCCATGCGTAGCTCAGCAAGCCTGCCAGCACCACGAGCCAGACGCCTGGGTAGGGCCTCCACGTCCATGCCCAGGCGGTCGCCTGCGCGGAGCACCACCACTGCACCTGTCAGGACCCCTCTGGGTCCCAATTGGCGAGCTTCGGAATATCGTGGCGCCAGTCCACCTGACGGGTTCCAAACGGATACAGCAGACGAGTCCCGTCCATAGCGATGCCGAGTACGGACGATGCGTGTGCGATGATTGTGTCCACCGGCGCCGGCATCCGGACAGAAGGAGGCAGCCCGAGCTCGATTTGGATCCGGTCGGTTTCCTCTTTCGTACCCCGGAGGCCGACAAAGCCGGGGTCAAAATTCGACAACCATTCATCCATCCGCTCCGGAGTGTCCCGCTCGGGGTCAACGGTCACGAAGACGACCTTGACGCGCTCGCGCAGACCCCAGGGGAAATCGCCCAGGATCTCGGCCAAGCCGGCCATGTGCACCGGGCAAATGTCAGGACAGTGCGTGTACCCGAAGAACAGCAGGACGGCATGCCCCTCGGCCTCAGCCTGAAAATCGAAGCGGCCGCCTCTGACATTGTCCAGGACGAACGACGGCAGCGGCCCCTGTTCGTCGGCGAGCACCCCCCTGTACCCGGTCTCTCGTGCACGACCGGAAGCCTCATCCTCCGCAGCGCACCCGCTGAGGCTGAGCGCGGCCAGAATTGTCACCCATGTGGAACACTGTGGCACGGTTCCTCCTTGAATCTGTTTTTCGCTAGCTCATGATATACGGGTGTACGCCAGCGGACGAGATTGTTGAGCCCACTGTTGCGGTTTGAACGCGCCGGGCTTTTTGTAGGCGAGTCATGGAGAAAACGAAGATCGATAAACGAGACAGCAGGCTGCGGCAGCTCGAAAGCTGTCTAGCCAGCCGCGTCATGGTGCTAGACGGAGCCATGGGCACCATGATCCAGGCCCGCCACCTCACTTCGGATGACTTCCATGGCGATCGTTTCCGTGAGCACCGCGTCCCCCTCACAGGCAACAACGACCTCCTGAGTCTCACCCGTCCGGACGTGATCACGGAGATTCATGAGGCGTACCTTGGCGCCGGCGCGGACCTCATCGAGACGAACACCTTCAACGCCAACCGCATTTCCATGGCGGACTACGAGTGCGTCGAGATCGTCTCGGAAATGAATGTCGCGTCGGCTCGGCTTGCCAGGGATGCGGCGGACCGCTGTGAACTGCAGACGCCCGAGCGGCCCCGGTTCGTCGTCGGGGCCCTCGGCCCGACCAACCGCACGGCGACTCTTTCGCCCGATGTGTCGGACCCCGGGCTGCGTAACATCACGTTCGAGGAGCTGGCGGAGGCTTACACAGAACAAGCGGCAGCTCTGATCGAGGGCGGAGCGGACCTTCTGCTGGTCGAGACGGTGTTCGACACGCTCAATTGTAAAGCGGCCGTGTTCGCTATCGGAGAGCTATCCGACGACCTCGGCTACGAGATTCCTCTCATGATCTCGGGTACGATCACCGACGCCAGTGGCCGGACGCTATCGGGCCAAACCCCGGAAGCCTTCTGGAACTCCGTGAGGCACGCCAGTCCACTCAGTGTGGGGCTCAACTGCGCGCTCGGAGCGGCCCAGCTCCGTCCCCACATCGAGGAGATCAGCGGCGTCGCAGACGTCTGGGTCAGCTGCCATCCTAACGCAGGCCTGCCCAACGAATTCGGCGGCTATGACCAGACGCCGGAGGAAATCGCCGGCCTAGTAGGCGAGTTCGCCGAGAGCGGACTGGTCAACATCATCGGCGGGTGCTGCGGAACGACCCCCGACCACATCCAGGCAATTGCGGAGGCTGTGTCGGACATCAGTCCGCGACGGGTTCCGGAAATTGAACCGCGCCTCCGGCTGTCTGGGCTCGAGCCCTTCAGCATCGGTACCGGCTCTCTGTTCGCGAACATCGGCGAGCGTACCAACGTCACCGGCTCACAGCGGTTCGCAGAGCTGATACGGGCCCAAGACTACGAAACGGCGCTGACCGTCGCACGCCAGCAGGTGGAGAACGGCGCGCAACTCATCGACGTGAACATGGATGAAGGCCTCCTGGACTCAGAGGCCGCTATGGTCCAGTTCCTCAATCTCATCGCGGGGGAGCCGGATATCTGCCGGGTTCCGATCGTCGTGGACTCGTCTCGCTGGGAGGTCATCGAGGCCGGGCTGAGGTGCGTGCAAGGAAAGGGAATCGTTAACTCGATCAGCCTCAAGGAGGGCGAGGACAGCTTCAAGGAGCAGGCGAAGCTGGTTCGCCGTTACGGCGCCGCGGTGATCGTGATGGCCTTCGATGAACAGGGTCAGGCCGCCACACTGGAGCGAAAGGTCGAGATCTGCACGCGGGCATACCGAATACTTACGGAAGACGTCGGGTTCAATCCTGAGGATATCGTGTTCGATCCCAACATCTTCCCCGTAGCGACCGGTATCCCGGAGCACGATGGGTATGCGGTAGCCTTCATCGAGGCGTGCCGGCAGATAAAGCAGTCCCTCCCGCATGCCAGAGTAAGCGGGGGAGTGAGCAATCTGTCTTTTTCGTTTCGTGGCACTCCGGCCGTGCGCGAGGCGATGCACTCCGCGTTTCTATATCACGCCGTTCAGGCCGGCATGGACATGGGCATCGTCAATGCAGGAGCGCTTACCGTCTACGATGACATTCCTTCGGAGCTGTTGGAGGCCGTGGAAGACGTGCTGTTCCAGAGAGCTGATGGAGCCACAGAGCGGCTTACGGGTCTGGCGTCCAAGTACCTCGGCCAGGAGCAGAGGCCAGAGGCCGATCTGTCATGGCGTGAGTCCGGCGTCGGCGATCGACTGGTGTACGCGCTCGTGCACGGGATCGCCGATTTCGTGGAAGATGATGCCGAAGAAGCTCTCCGTGAACTGGGACGGCCGATAGCGGTCATCGAAGGCCCCCTCATGGACGGCATGAGCGTGGTGGGCGACCTCTTCCAATCCGGAAAAATGTTCCTTCCCCAGGTGGTGAAGAGCGCCCGGGTCATGAAACGCGCCGTCGGGGTTCTGACTCCGTATTTGGAACAGGAGAAGATGGAACGCGGGCTCTCTGACCTGTCAGCCGGAAAAGTTCTCTTGGCCACGGTAAAGGGAGACGTGCATGACATCGGCAAGAATATCGTCGGGGTCGTGCTCCAGTGTAACAACTACACGGTGATAGATCTCGGCGTAATGGTACCGGCGGACCGGATTCTTCAGGTGGCCCGGGAAGAGAACGTGGATGTTGTTGGACTGAGCGGTCTTATCACGCCATCCCTGGACGAGATGGTTCATGTGGCTTCTGAGCTCGAGCGAGAAGGCTTCGACCTGCCGCTGCTAATAGGCGGGGCGACAACATCGCGCAAGCACACCGCGGTAAAGATCGAGCCGGCGTACGAAGGCACAACGCTGCATGTGCTGGACGCCTCCAGAAGCGTCGGCGTGGTCGCAAAACTGATGAATCGGGACGAACGCGCAGTTCTCGCGGCATCAACGAGCGAGGAGTACGCGCGGCTACGGTCCGAGCACGCTGAGAAACAAGAGAAGCGGCGCCTGCTGACTCTTGCGGCCGCCCGAGAACGCGGCCTCCAGCTCGACTGGAGCGAGTACGAGGCGCCCGTTCCACGTGAGCTCGGCGTCACGATCACCGATCCCCAACCGCTGGCAGACCTTGTAGACTACATCGATTGGACTCCGTTCTTTCGTGCCTGGGATCTGAAGGGCCGGTTTCCGGCCATTCTGAAAGACCCGAGAATGGGAACCGAGGCGCGTTCCCTGTTTGACGACGGGCGGGCGCTGCTCGATGACATCATCCGGGACGAACTGCTGACAGCACGTGGCGCCGTAGGACTCTTCCCCGCCGCCTCCGTGCACGAGGACATCGAGCTGTACGAGCCCGCCGCGGGTGGCACCCGTGACAGCGGCGGGGTGGGCGGCAGCAGCGTTATCGGTGTGATTCGGGGACTCCGGCAGCAGTTCGAGAAGCCGGACGGACGTCCGAGTCTCGGCCTGGCCGACTTTATCGCACCGAAGCGACTGTCAAGACCGGACTACCTTGGCGCGTTCATAGTGACTGCTGGACACGGGGCCGCTGAACTCAGCCGTCGGTTTGAGGCCAGTCTGGATGACTACCAATCCATCCTCGTGAAGGCCCTCGCCGATCGACTCGCGGAGGCGTTCGCGGAGCAATTACACGAGCGAGTTCGACGAGAACTGTGGGGATACGCTGCCGGCGAGATGCTGGATAGTGAGGCCCTGGTCGCGGAAGCCTACCGTGGAATCCGGCCCGCGCCCGGATACCCGGCCTGCCCGGACCACACCCAAAAGAGGGTCATTTTCGACCTTCTGGGCGCGGAGGCTTCAGTGGGCGCCGAACTGACCGAGAACTTCGCCATGCTTCCGGCGGCGACCGTGGCGGGCCTGTACTTTGCTCACCCGGAGGCTCACTACTTCGGCCTGGGCCGACTGGGCCGTGATCAGGTAACGGACTACGCGGAGCGGAGCGGCCTCGGACTGTCCGAAGCCGAAAGATGGCTGCGTCCGAACCTCGGCTACTAGTCGGCTACGACGCTGGCGACCCCTTCTTCACCGCCCGCCATGCGTCGAGTATAGACTCGGCGGATCGATCGATGTCTTGTTCCGCCGTGGGCCACGAGATTACTGAGATCCGCATTACCCGGTAGCCCTGCCATTCGGCTCTCTTGTGTCAGGTGTGATGTGTGCGGGCATGACTCGCCACAACGTGGGTTGCTGAATTATCCGGTGGTGCGGTGCCCTTGACTCAAGAACATGGAACGAGGAAGAAATGCTGCTTCACGGCGGGCTGGCTGAATCTCTCGCGGCTCTATTGCGTACGGGTAGAGTCAACAGGAGGTAAGACGTGCCCAGATGCGAGGGAAGCACCAAAGCCGGAAATCGCTGCAAAAGGGCTGCGCGCGAGGGTTCGCGCTTTTGCTCCGCGCACGAGGATTCGGCGATGAATACGGCCGAAGAGTCTGCGCGCGAGACAAATCGTGCGAAGAGCGATACATCCAGGAACAGGCGCGAGAGCGAGTGTGTGCAACGCGACGTGTTTGACGCGGTCTTCGGGCTGGCAGCCGCCGGCGTCGTGATCGTAGTCGCGCTGACGCTGAGGCGGTTCATCCGGATCTTCTAGCGCTGCAGCACTCTTCTAGGGTTACAAAACTAGGGTTACAAAACGGGGGTCCCGCCCCGGCTGACTTCGTCCGCGAACAGCTCGCTCAACCGGCGTGTCACGGGCCCCACCCCACCACTCCCGATCACCCGGCCGTCCACCCGCGTGACCGCCGCCAGTTCGCCCATGGTGCCGGTGCAGAATGATTCGTCTGCCCGATACACCTCCGTAAGCGACAGGTCGCCAACGGCGTGCGGGATCTGGTTTCGCTCGCACAGCTCGAGAACCGTGGCCCGCGTGATCCCCTCCGGGCACGCCACAGTGCGGCTCGTGAGCACACTTCCGCCGCTGACCACGAAGAGGTGGGTGGCGTTCGTCTCCGCCACGAAACCATGCGTGTCTAGCATGAGCGCGTCGTCAGCGCCGGCCACGTTGGCTTCGATCTTGGCCAGAATGGACTGGAGAAGGTTGGTGTGGTGAATCTTCGGGTCCAGACAGTCCGGCGGAAAGCGGCGGACCGAACTGGTGATCAGACTCAGGCCGCTGCGGTCGTATACGGGTGGCTTGTGCTCGGCCAGAACGATCAATGTTGGCCCCGCCTGGTTGAGCCGCGGATCCATACCGGACGTGATCTTCTCGCCTCGCGTGATGGTGAGCCTGACGTGCACCCCATCACGCATTTCATTGGCCTGGAGGGTTCGCGAGAGTTCGGCGGTGATCTCCTGGTGCGTCGGGATCTTCTCAAACGCCAGAGCCTGGGCCGAGGCTCGCAGACGATCCAGATGTTCGGCCAGTTTGAAGATTTTGCCGTCGTACAACCGGAGGCCTTCCCACACCGCATCACCACCCTGAACGGCGCTGTCGAACGGGCTGACTCGGGCCTCGTCGCGGTGGATCAATTCGCCGTTGATATTGACGATGAGATCGCGGTTTCTGGGGTCGAATTGCTGGAGCACGTTTCACCTTTCGGAAAGGGGCGTGACCGGCATCAGACGGTGAACATAGAGCCTGTCGTAGTAGGTTCGGCACGTATCCAGAACGCTCCGCAGGCGGTCAGGGACCCGGTCTTCCTTGGCCCGGTACGGCTGGAAGCCCGTCGAGCGCTCGACGCCGGAATACCAGATCGGGGCCCACACTCCGTCGGAGCCACGAGGTCCAGCGGGCCACGACAGCATTTCCTCGGCAAACGGGACGCCGAGCGCGCCGCACAGACGGCTCACCAGGGCGCGCGGTTGCTCGAGCACGTCACGGGAGTCCAGAACGGGCGCCGGCGCCGCCCGAGCATCGGACACGCGCTGGAATAACTCCCATTGCTGTGCCAGTCCGGTCTCGAACACACCGGGATCCGGAATCAGCTTCAGGAGCGAGGTCAGCATCTCCTCGGGATCGCGAATGAGAAACGCGTGCCGGAATGACGTGAGCCACTCCCCGTGCATGTCCCCGAACAGATGGTGCGCCATGTGCTTATGATAGTAGATAGGACAGCCACCGGGCACCGGCCCCAGCAGCTCGCGGACCACGTTTCGCCAATCCGTGTCCTGTGCCGCCAGAACCTCAGCCCGCCCGGGGTGCTCGGCCCCGGTGCGCATCAGGTAGTGGGCATACAGCGGCTCGTCGCGCACGGCCGTATCCGGGCGATTCTCCCAGGCCCTCATGAGGGCAGTGGAGATGTTCCTGGGGCCCGACCACATGGCAATTCTAAGCGAAGCTCCCTGGGCCGTTTGCTCGTCGAGGTCGATCATTGCTTGCTGACGATATCGCGTCTGAACAGGCTGCAGCACGCGGAGCGCAGACAGCGGTTACGGCGTTGTTGGCTCAGATGGTTCGTAGGAAATGTAGTATCGAGCGTCGAAGGCGTTGAATACAGGCTCACCATCCGAGATTCGGCCCGACAGTTCCCGGCCCACCGCAAGCACTCGTAGTCCGTCGGTGTCGGCTCTGAGCAGAAGCGCTTCCTGCGGGACGGTGGCGCTGGAGACGTGCACCGCGGAGGGCTGAAGCTCCGCCAGAAGCTCAGCGAGATCCAGGGACACGGCCGGTCCGCCTACTACCTGTATCCGGAGAGCAAGGCCGGTGCTGTCGAGTGCGATCTCCAGCGTATCCGGACCGAGCTCAAAGCGACCCGTCGCAGATCCGCCCCACCGCCACGGCAGCGCGTAGTCATAGTCGGAGATAGCGACAGCCGCAGGGTATTCTTGGTATCCGACGTAGTAGTTGAAGAACTCGTCGCCTCCTGCCTGCACGTACTCCTCTACATACCTCAGGCCCAAACCTCGCATCATTCGACCAGCCTGATTGCGCGCCTGCCATTTTCTGACCGGTTCCATGCTGACCGAGTCGGATTCCGGAAAAGACTCGCCGTACCAGCCGAGGACAGAGCGCATCCCGTGAGTCTGGCCCAGATAGCTGAGAACCGCCCCGATCTCTTTTCTGTCCTCGAAACCGACGGTGTCCACCGGCGCCTGGATCCGCCCATCTACCAACATGTTGTTTCGGCCGAAGAGGTCAGCAAGGCGATCCGTCTGGTCCCGGAGCGACACACCGTAGGCGCTCCACGGTCCCGCCACCGTTGCCAGTGTCAAAAAGCAGAGTGAGGCGGGAATGATCAGAATGCCTTGATCGCGCCTCACGATGAACAAAACCGCCATCGCCGCCAGCCACAGGGCCAAGATGACGAGAATGTACCGGGGCTCGGTGATCCCGTACTGATCGATTCGTTTCCAGATGGCGAGCAGGAGCATGATGATCGCGGGAATCATGGCGAGCCAGAATCCCCTCGCATAGGTGCCGATCCAGCGATTTTCGGGATCGTCGCGCACGGGATGCACGAGTAGGATCGAAAGGATTCCCCCGACTGCCACGCTTGACACCAAGAGTCCGATCCAGCTGTCTGGCCAGGACGTCGTGAACACCACCTTGCCCAGGTAGGCGGTGAGCATGAGCAGATAGACGGAGACGAGAGGCAGCAGCACGTGCTGCGAGAACACCTTGAGCCCGCGCGGATACGCCGTTTCCTGCTCCAGAGCGGACAAATCGTCGGGAAGATCCGCCAGGAAGAACCAGGTGTTGAACAGAACCGCCAGGAGAATGAACAGCGTAAAGTATGCCTCTCCGTCGACGTCAACTCCGAACAGGTTGTCGAACGCCACGAGCGCGATCACGAGGCCGACAAACAGCACGGCAGAGTACAGCACGGCAGTGACAAATCTAATCAGGAGCGCTCGGTTGTACTGCCAGAACCCGTTCGGCTCGTTGCGCCTCAGGTATGGGAGGAACGCCACCAGAAGGTGGGCCGCGAGGCTGAGCTGCAGGTACCGGAGCGTTCGTACGCGCTCGCCCCACATGGGCCAGCGCCAGAATAGGAGCGCGATCAATGCGATTGCGGCCAGCCTCAGTCCCAGCCGGCGTCGGCTGCCCGGCTCTGAGGCCAGGTTGGCGGAGATCAGAAGCGGAATTCCGAGGAGCGCAGCCAGGAAGTACCGGGCCGCGTCTTCCTCCCCCTGGGATAGCACGACGCCAGCCGCTGTGGCTACGAAGGTCACGATGAGTACGGCCGGAAAGCGGCGGAACGCGGCGCCCGCGGCGGCTCGCAGGTGGGTCAGCGACGGCATGCGCATGTCACAGCGTAGATCCGCCGAGGCCGGATAGTCAACTCCACGCGGCCGAAACTTCTGGTCCGGGTGCGGCGTATGTAAGCCAACGCGCACAACCATGCAGTCTAGGAGGCCGGTGACCATGGAAGGACTGTTGAAGGATCTGCGGTACGGGGTCCGCATGCTTATTAAGACGCCCCTTCTTTCAGGAATAGCGGTCGTAACGTTTGCGTTGGGCATCGGTCTCACGACCACGGTGTTCAGTATCGTGAACGGCGCCATGTACAAGGGGTTGCCTTTCGAAGAGGCTGACCGGCTGGTCTCCGTGTGGCGCACGAATCCTGGACGGGACATCGATCGCGATGGCGTGACCCTCCACGAGTACGTCGACTGGAAACAGGAACAGACCAGCCTGTTCGATCTGGCCCTCTGGGATCAGACCGCCATCAACCTGGTTGGAACCGACGGACAGCCCGAGCGTTACGTCGGCTCTCGCGTAACTGCGAACATGTTCGACGTCCTCAAGGTGCGACCCCAGCTGGGTCGCGGCTTCGTGGTGGGAGAGGA
>JAZGCO010000002.1:0-2091 GCA_036476995.1 Gemmatimonadota bacterium | reverse complement strand
CCAGATCGCCGGTGAACTCTGCCCCATCCAGATGGACGACGGCGTAGCGGAGGCGCCCATCGGAAGTGGCCACGACCGCCTCGGACGGAACCTCATCGCCGCAATAATCCTGGTTCTTGTTGACCTCTAACGGAGGAAGAACCGGGACGTTGCTCGTTGTGACGGTCCCGATGATCGACCCGGTCTCGGGAGCCCGGACCGCCGGACGCGCGGCCAGCACGGCCACCGCTGTCAGAGCTAGGCCTGCGTAGACCACATGCAAACCTTTTCTCATCTTTATCTCCACTTTATCTCCACACTTCTATCTCCATACTCGCACTACTCGCATCAGTGCACCTGTCAGCCCAGCCGGGCGCCGGAAACGCGGGACGACCGGTCAGAAGAAGCCATGCAGCTCAACGGTCAGCTTGTCGCGATCCGCCGTGGCCTGGGGTATGTCCTCGAGCAGCGTGTAGAAGATGGAGACCTGAAGGAACTGCGTGATGAAAGGCTCCACCCCGAAGCGCAACCGGGTCCTCGCGTTCTCTCCGATACCGCGATCCGGGTCGAGAAATCCGTAGGTCACCTTCACATTCAGACCCCGGGCCAGAAGGAGGTCGCCTTCGACGAAGGCGGCGAACTGGTCTCCGAGGTCGGGATCATCGGGGAATCCCGCGGGGAGCTGCTCCGGGGGGTCGACGAAGATGTAGTCGAACTCCCCCAGGACGGCGAAGCGCCCCAGCCGGAATCCCCCGAACGCGCCGACCACGTCCCGCCGGCCCGCCGGCGCGTCGTTACGCGACGCGCTCGCCCCCACCCTGAAGCGGCTGAAGACCAGCGACGCCAGTCCGCTGACCTGCTTGGAGCTGTTGTTCTCGGCAGCGCCCTGCGTGCCGTTCGTCAGCGCCACCGCCAGAGACAGGGTACCCGGCTCCACTCCGAGCTCGATGCCCTGGTCGGAGTTGGTGTAGTTGAAACCGGTGGTCTGGCGGATGAACTCCCCGTCGTCGAGCAGCCTTAATCCGTAAGGGAGAAAGAACTTGCCTACCTTCAGGTATGACTCCGCCGGCAGTCCACTCAGCAGAACGAAGATCTCCCGGGTTCGAGGGCTCCCCGGCGCCACGATCTGGTCGGCATAGATTGTGAGCCGGTCCGGGATTACGCGCGCCTCCACGTAGATGTTGCCCTCGCTGATGAGGGGGTTCTTGGGATTCGTACCGGTGAACTCCCTGGAGGTGTTCACCCGCAAGTCCGCACCGAGCGAGAGGAGGTCGGTAATCCGAGTCGCCACAAACGATCCCTCCTTTCCAAGGCCGGTCACCTTCATCGGCAGACGGGTCTGGGCAAAGACGACCCCGAAATCGTTCCGCTTCCCACCACCTGTGCGGTTCGTGTGGCACACCGCGCAGCGGAACCCGGTTCGGACGGCGAGATAGGGTTCGTCCGCCGCAACTGCACCGCTTGGATCGACCGCCGCCATCCCGATCATTCCGGCCAAGCCGAACATCCAGAAGCCACGCATAGCGATAACCTCAGTTCTCGAGTGCGCCAGCCGTGATCCAGTCCCGAATCGCCGCGATCTCTTCCGCCGGAAGCGGCGGAAACCCCAGCGGCATGCGCGCTCCTACGATTCCCGACGCCCCTTCCACCTTGAGCACGAGGTAGCTGGAGTCCGGCTGGCCGGGCTTGACTCGCATCAATTCCGGTCTCTCGACGCTGGGAACGTTTACCACATTCGCAAAGCTCACACCCGCTTCCAGCGAGAAGCCGAGAGGTGCCGAGGCTCCAGCGTGACACTGCGTGCAGATCGGCGTGAAGACGCGGGCCTGGATACCGGAAAATGTGGCCCCCAAATCCACTCCGCCCCCTCCGGTCAGGGGATTCCCGAACTCATCCAGGCCCGTGCCTTCGCCCGCGCACGCCGCCGACAGGACGACAAGCCCTGAGATGAAGGCCCGAGCGACCACCCTTACGCCTTTCATGGCGCCCTCCGAGGCCGAGTAACGTTCGGGTCTTCAACGAAGAGCTGGTAGAACAGGCTGCGAGGGCGCGACAGCGACTGCACGTACGCCACCAGCGACCACAGCCGCCGCTCCACGAGCCGTTCCTGCT
>JAZGCO010000019.1:0-30059 GCA_036476995.1 Gemmatimonadota bacterium | reverse complement strand
GAGTAGAACTGCTGGATCTGGACCCGGATATCAGGCGACAGGGTTATCGACACAATCGAGGGAGCCGGAGCGCGGTTCCCTCGGCCCTGAGCGAATGCGTCGACCGGAGTGGTGACCAGAAGGAATGCGCCAAGGACGAGGCCCACTGCAAGAGTACACGGGTTAATTCGCATCGTTAGTAATTCCTGCGTGAGGGTTCGCGCTCGGTACTTAGCCAGTCCCTTTCTGCTATGCAGCAATTATGCCTGGACCCGAGACCGAGTTCCCCTACGGCAAGCACGAGAGCTACGGCTTCGGTCAAAATCACCAAACCCACCGTTCTGCCTATGGGTTGGCTCGCTCCCGGTGTAAGCGCGATTTCGCTCGCTCGATAGCCAAATTCAATTCTTTGTGCCGCGGATTGTACTCGACGGAGAGTCTTGGGCCGGTGTATAGTGCGTGGGCGCACTCGAACTCGGAGGAGCCGTGAAGTCACTCAGCATCGGGCAGGTGGCTGAACGCGCCGGGATCGCCGCCTCGGCGATCCGCTACTACGAAGCCGAGGGCCTTCTCCCGCGCGCGGAGCGACGCAATGGGCGCCGCGTGTACGACGAGGACGTCCTCGACCGCCTGGCGATCATCCACCTGGCCAAAAGCGCTGGTTTCACGGTGGCCGAGGTGAATCGGCTGCTAGGCGGGTTCGCCCGGAGCACGCCCCCCGGTGAGCGTTGGCGCGCGCTGGCCGCGCGCAAGCGAGTGGAGTTGGACCAGCGCATCGCCGAGGCCGAGCGGATGAAGCGCCTCCTCCAAATGGTCATGCGCTGCGAATGCCCCACCTTCACGGACTGTTCGCGGGCGATGTCCAGGGGCTGAGCGCGCCAGCCCTTGACTTAAAGCCCACTTCAAGGAGTACGCTCCGCGGCATGGAGTTCATCGAGGTCTTCGGCGCGGTGGCGGTCGCGGCGATGGCGCTGTTCTATGCCCTGGAGGAGCGCTCTGCCTGGTTCATCCTCCTCTTCGCGGCATCGTGCCTGGCCTCCACCGGCTACGCCGTGGCCATCCGCTCTTGGCCCTTCGCCACGGTGGAACTCCTCTGGGCGGGTATTGCGCTTCGGCGCTGGATCCGGGTGAGCCGGCCCTCGCCCTTGACTTGAAGTTCACTTGAGCATGTAGCTTCGGCGTATCCGGCTCAAAGGAGACACCATGACGGCATCCGACGCGGGAACCCGCGACTGCGAGCACGTGTGCAGCCTCCCGACTGAGAAGCTGCGCGATCGCGTGGCGATGATCCGCCGCGACATCCTCCCCCAGGTGACGCGCCGCGAGGCGCTAGCGGACGGCGTGGCCTTCGAGTTTGAGCACAGCGCCGCGATGCAGAAGACGCTCGAGGACCTCGTCGCGTTCGAGCGCGAGTGCTGCAGCGGCGTCGCTTGGAATCTGCGTCAGCCCTCAGGCCGCGTTCTGCGGCTCAGCGTCAAGGGACTCGCTCCGGACTCCGACTTCTTCCGGGCGGTCAGCGGCGCAACAGACGCGCCAGTCCAGGGACGTCTCGCACGGCTCGCCCAGGCGGCCGGCCTCGGCGCCGGCCTCGGGTTCTTCTTGTGCTGCGTCGTCCCGATCGGCTTCGCCACAGTTGCGGGCGCAGCGGTGGCCGCACCGCTCGCGAAGCTCGGCGACCCGCTGGTCATCTCGGCTGCCTCCGCAGTGCTGGCGACGCCCGCCTGGTTCTGGCTGAAGCGGCGCGCCGCGCGTTCCGCCAGGGCGGGCTGCAAGAACGGCTGCTGAGCCGCCAGCCCGCACACAAGTGCGCAGCGCTCACAAGCGAACGCGGCACCATTCCGGCTCCGGCTCATCCGTTTGTTATCCCGCGATTTCAGGAATCAGTTTGCGTTACCATTGATAACAGTTTGTCGACCGTCCGGTAGTTTCGTCCAGTCGTCACAACGCCGAGATATTTTTCTGCATTCGCGGCAAGCTTGGAACGGCCAATGCCATCTGGAGCGTGAAGGTAGAATATGCGATCCGTTAGTTTGTAGTTCTCGGTCGGGGTTTTCGCGTTGTCAAGTGCCAGCATGTCCGGACAGGTGGCAGGTTTAGCGAGAAACAAGAAATGGAGCGTTTTCGGATTAGACACTGCCTTGGGAAACGGATTCGCTTCGATTGCCGCTAGCAAGTCTCCGCGATCGAGGATGAAAAGCTGCGGTCGAAATCCGTGTTGTTTTTCGATTCGTTCGCCGACTCTCTTGGCAAGTGAGGAAGCCGTTTTGGCTGTGGAGTCGAAAACGACGTTTCCGCTTTGGATGTATGTGCGTACGTTCTTGAGTTCCAGTGATTCGAGATCGCTCCGGAGTTCCGCCATCGGTAAGATGTTGTTTCCGCCAACATTTATGCCGCGAAACAGTGCGATCCACGTTGCCATTGATGGTCTCTTGTCCAGGCGCGTGTTAGACGGCATTTGAAACCAGGCGATTCGTCAGAAGATACAGTTACCGCTGACCCCAGCTCCATCCATACGGATCCAACCGACATCCCCTTCCGGTGTCGCGACCTCAACCCACTCAGTGGAGTACGGCCGGCCGAAGTACGACCTTCAAGGTCTTGTTCTTGGTGTTCGCCATTGCTGTACATTCGGGAGTTGGTGCGGGGCGCCGACCTGAGGGTGCGCACGAATGTGTGCTGGTGGATCCGTCTACGCAAGCGACCGTGCATCAGCTGTCAGAGCTTTGTTCGAACCCCCGGGCCGTTCGGATCGCCTACTGAATAGGGGCTAACCGGAACATCGCTCGTTTCAACTCGTGGAAGTCTGCCGAGTCCGCTGTCACACTACGATATCTTCGAGTCACTCCCTTGGGCGCGTTATCTGAGTACCTAGACTGGAAGTAGGCTACCGAACAAGTTGAGATTACTTGGTTCTATGTTGCACCTAGGTCGACCGACCTTGTCTTTATCCAACCAAGACCTAGGAAGCGTGGAAACACCCAGGGTTCTTGCCCGGACCGAGCTGGCGACAGCGACAGCATCGGTTCACGAAACTTCTCCAGAGTGAAACCCACACCCTCAAACGCACGGAGGTATGCCTCCAGGGGCCGGTGCACATGTGTGCTCACGATATCGGTCACATCTCCCGATATCCGAAACGGAGCCTCGACGAATATCTCCTTCGAGTAGGAGAACGAGTTTTCGTTTTCATACTGCCAATATCGCGGCCAAACCAGGGGTGAAGCATTGTCGCCACGAAATGCCGCTCCTCTTGCAGAACAGAGGCAGCCCCTCTCGCGAAGGCCCGCAGGTCCGGGACGTTCATCAAAGTCATTCCGGCTACAGCCGCTGTGAAGGTTCGGTCGAGCTGACTGGGAACAAGGTCTTCTAGCGCACCATGCACGAACTCAACAGTTCGACAGGTAACATGTGCCCTGGCTATCGCAAGACTCTGTGCAGATAGGTCAAGGCCAACCATTCTTTCTGAGGACTGGGCCACTAGACGCGTGAGTTCGCCTGTGCCGCAGCCGACATCTAGTACGTCTTGGGTGTCACAGGTCTCGAGTAGTTGTAGGGCCAGCGGAGCCAGAACATGGGTAAAGCTGACGTCGAGCCCTGCGACAATTTGTGCGTGCCGACGTGATGCCAATACGTCCCGCTCTTGAGCCAGCTGTGCAAGAGTCTTCGGAGTGGTCGGGTGAGCCTTAGCCACGAGCCAGACTTGCAGTACGGGCTAGGGCCACAAGATCCTCCGCAAGACAAAAAGCTGGATGCTCGTGTGAGTCGAACTCGTCGAGAATCTCAGCGCCGAGATTCTGGAGATGGTCTGTAAGCGGTCTCCCCTCTGGCATACAGATTACTAGCTCACCCGCTTTGGCCTTCTTCTCAAGCAATTTCTGTATCCTGTCGTTCCGGGATTTCCATGAGCCGGTTAACCGGTACTCCGCACCCTGCCGTCGCCGGAAGGCGGCCTCGAAAGCTGCAAGGAGACTCAGATCAGGTCGGCCCGTAACCCGCGCCCCTCTGGCCGTTCTCCCTTGAAAGTCATGCGGTGGGGGAACAGCCTCTCCGCGAGAGGTGGCCTTAGAAAGCTGCGAGGAGACACGGAGCGGTGTGTGCTACGGGGCTCCGAAGCAAAGCTTTCGTCGCCACCGAAGCCGGAGCGCGCTGTTACCCCAGCGCTCCATGACACTTCTTATACTTTTTCCCACTCCCACACGGACACGGATCGTTCCGCCCCACCTCCGCCTCCGCCGTCATCGGCCGCCGCGGCGCAGGCTCAGCCGTCTGTAGCGCAGAGGCAGCCACCCCTGTCGCCTCCACGCCAGCGCCAACCGCAGCCGGCTGCCGCGCAGGTGCTGCCGCGCCTGCTACACCCGCCCCCACGGTATCAGAGGGCCCGCTCACGCCCGTGACGCGCGGAGCCCGCAGTGGCTGCCGTGGCGCGAGCTGCGTCCGGAACAAGAGCCGGGCGATGCTCTTCCGGAGGTCGCCCATCAGATCCACGAACGCCTCGAAGGCCTCCCGCTTGTACTCGATCAGCGGATCCTTCTGGCCGTACGCCCGGTAGCGGATCGATTCCCGCAGGTTGTCCAGGTCGTACAGGTGGCCCTTCCACTTCTCGTCGATCACCATAAGCACGACGTGGCTCAGAACCGCCTCCCAGTGCTCCCCGAAGCTGTCCAGCTTTTCGTGGTACTGGTCGTGGCCGAACTCGATGACCGCGTTGGCCGCCTCCTCCGCGTCCACCCAGGGCGGATCCATCGTGTCGATCTCGTCCGGCAGGAACGAAGCCACCAGGAAGTAGTCGTGCAGCAGGCGTGCCTTGAGTCCGGCCACGTCCCACTCTTCCGGCGGCGACTCGGGCGGAATCGAGTCTTCGACCACGCTGTGCAGCGACGTCTCGATCGCGTCCCAGGCCTCACCCTTGAGGTCCTCTCCGCCTTCGAGCGCGAACAGCCGAAGGTCGTAGACGACCTCCCGCTGCTGGTTCATCACGTCGTCGTATTCGAGCAGCCGCTTCCGGGCCTCGAAGTTCTGGAGCTCGACCCGCTTCTGGGCCCGCTCGATCGACTTCGTCATCCACGGGTGCGTGATGACCTCGCCCTCCTCGGCCCCCAGCCGGTCCATCACCTTGGCCACCCGCTCGGTGGCGAACAGGCGCATCAGATTGTCTTCCAGAGACAGGAAGAACACGCTGGAGCCCGGATCCCCCTGCCGGCCCGCCCGTCCACGCAGCTGCCGGTCGATGCGCCGCGACTCGTGGCGCTCCGTGCCCAGGATCTGGAGTCCGCACGGCGGGTCCGTGACGCAGCCCAGCGTCTTGATCTCCGCGTCCGTCAGGTCGTGGTCCTCCTGTACCTGCCCGAAGGCCGGCTTTCCGGAGCTGATGCCGCATACCTGACACTTGACCATCGCGGCGCCGAGTTTGATGTCGGTTCCGCGGCCGGCCATGTTCGTGGCGATCGTGATCGCGCCCGGCTGCCCGGCCTGCCGGACGATCTCGGCCTCCCGCTCGTGCTGCTTCGCGTTCAGCACCTCGTGCGGCAGGCCGCGGCGCTTGAGCATCCGCGCGATCTTCTCCGACACGTCCACACTCGTCGTACCGACCAGGGTGGGCAGGCCCCGCTTGTGCAGCCGCTCGATCTCATCCAGCAGCGCCGCGTACTTCTCGCGCTGCGTGCGGTACAGAAGGTCGTCGCCGTCCATACGCCGGATCGGCCGGTTGGTCGGGATGACCACCACGTCGAGGCCGTAGATCTCGTGGAACTCGGCCTCTTCCGTCTCCGCCGTACCGGTCATGCCCGACAGCTTGGAGTACATCCGGAAGTAGTTCTGAATCGTGATCGTGGCCAGCGTCTGGGTCTCGCCGCGCACCGTGACGTTTTCCTTGGCCTCAACCGCCTGGTGCAGACCATCGCTCCAGCGCCGGCCGGACATCTTGCGGCCGGTGAACTGGTCAACGATCACCACTTCGCCCTCCTCCACCACGTACTCGACGTCACGCTCGTACAGCGCGTGCGCTTTCACGAGCTGATGGATGATGTGGATCCTCTCCGACTTCTCGGCGTACTCCAGCTCCAGCGCCTGGATCTGCTCGCGCTTGTCCTCCGGGGTGAGCTTCTTGTCGTCCTCGACGACCTTCACAGCCTCCGAGATGTCGGGCACCACGAAGGCCAGCGGATCGGAGCTGAGCACGTCCAGTCCCCTGTCGCTGATCTGGATCGTGTGGCCCTTCTCATCGGTCGTGAACAGGAGGAGTTCGTCCACCTCGTCCATGGCCTTGTCGCGCATGAGCGCGGCTTCGCTGCGCTGCAGGAGCCGCTTGACGCCCGGCTCCGCCAGGAGCTTCATGAGGCGGCGGTTCTTTGGCCCTCCGCGCTGGGCCGCCAGCAGCGCCTTACCGGCGCCGAACTCGCTGCCCTCCTCCTCATTCTCGGACTCGAGCAGCTTCAGCTCGGCCTCGGCCTGAGCCACCAGCTCGTTGACGATGTGGCCCTGCTTGCGGGCCAGACTCGCCACCTGCGTGTTGTAGGTCTTGTAGATCTGGCGGTCATCCGCGCCGCCGACCGGTCCGCTGATGATCAGCGGGGTCCGGGCCTCGTCGATCAGAACGGAATCCACTTCGTCGATGATGGCGAACTGGTGCCCGCGCTGGACCCGGTCGTCGAGACGGACGACCATGTTGTCGCGCAGGTAGTCGAACCCGAACTCGTTGTTGGTTCCATACGTGATGTCGCAGCCGTACGCGTCGCGCCGGGCCTGGGTTCCCGGGTCTGTGTCGTCGAGGCAGCCGACGGTGAGGCCCAGATACTGGAAGACGGTTCCCATCCACTGGGAATCGCGCCGGGCCAGGTAGTTGTTCACCGTCACCAGGTGGGATCCCTTGCCGGGAAGCGCGTTCAGGTAGAGCGGAAACGTGGCGACGAGGGTCTTCCCTTCCCCGGTGGCCATTTCCGCGCACTTGCTCTGGTGGAGCACGATCCCGCCGATGAGCTGCACGTCGTAGGGGATCATGTCCCACGTCATGCCGTGACCCGTGACGACTATTTCCTGCCCCATCAGTCTGCGGCAGGCTTCGCGGACCGTGCCGAACGCTTCGGGAAGGATCTCGGCGAGCATATCCTCGGTCGCATCATGATAGGCTTCCTCGGCCTGTCCGATCCGTATCGTGAGGTCCTCGCGGCTGACTGGGTCTTCGGTGTGCCGCCGCTCCTCCTTGAGCTCCTCGATGGAGGCTTCCAGCTCGCTGGTCCGCTCACGGATGCGGTCCCGGAAGCGCTCGGTCTGGCTCCGAAGTTCGTCTTCGCTGACCGACACGAGACGCTCCTCCTCCACCAGGATGGCGTCTACGATGGGCTGCAGCCGCTTCATCTCCCTGTCGAAGCGGGTCGGCACCAGCCGTGATGCTATCGTTTTGAGCATTATGTCGTTTGCTGCCAGAGTGTCATGATGTCGTCCAGAATCGCCTCAGGTACGAGGTAACGGATACTTCTGCCCTCGTCCAGACGCCTGCGTATCTCGGTGCTGGATACATCGACCCGCGGCACCGTAAGCGGCTCGAACGGGAACCGGTTATCGGGCTCCGGAGCGGGCCCACCGCCTCGATTCAGCACGCCAAGCCGGGCCAATTTCAGGATCTCCTCCGGCTCGTGCCACGTCTCGAATACTTCGTATTGATCGGACCCGATCACGCACGTCAGCTCGTCCGGGTCGTATGTGTCACGCGCCCAGCGAAGCGTATCCACCGTGAAGGACGGACCATTGCGCCGAAGTTCGACGTCCGAGACCTCGATCCGATCGTGCCCGGCGAACGCCGCGCGGGCCAGCTCCAGCCTGTCCTCCGCGCTAAGCGTCGCGCCGCGGTGCGGCGGGCGCGCGGCCGGAATGACCAGCAGCGTGTCCAGGGCGAGGAGATGCACGACCTCCTGCGCCACAATCAGATGCCCGATGTGGGGTGGATCGAAGGCGCCGCCCAGTGTCGCCAGGCGCCCCCGGCTAGTCGGCACCGGAGTCGTGGCCGTCCCCTACCTGCCCGGCCTCCTCGGAGCCCGGATACGCCGTAATGAGCCGCTGGCGCGTCGCGTCGGCCTCTGCCTGGAATCCAATCACCGAATAGGAATTGTACAGCAGATACAAGACCCGGGGCATCACGTCGGCCTCCGGATAGGTCTGGACGATATCCTCCAGATAGATGATCGCCGCCTCGAGCAGGCCGTGGTTGAAGTACCAGGTTCCGGTACGCAGATTCTTGGCGGCCGCCTTCTGGCGCGCCTCGCGCAGAATTTCTCTAGCTTGCTCGACGTGTTGGCTGCGAGGAAAGAACTCGATCAGCCGGGTACACTCCTCGATCGCCTTGTGCGTGAACTCCTGGTCGCGCGGCAGGCCTGGCGACGTCTGCCAGTACGCCCTACAGGTACCAAGCTGTGCGTCGTCGGCCAGCGGGCTGTTCGGCCTCGTCTGATGAAACTGGGTGAATTCACTTGCCGCCAGCAGATTGTCGCCGGCCCGCAGGTGCGACTCGGCGATCATGAGGCGAGCACTGTCCGCCGTCGGGGTCTGAGGCTCCCGAAACAGAAGGTCGCGAAACGCCCGCACGGCCGCCTGGTATCGGCCCGCTTCCATGCGCTGCAGGGCCCAATCGAAGCGTTGACGCGGCGTGGATTCGGGTGGCGGGAGCGCAGCCCCGCAGCCAGAGGCGACCATGGCTGCCAATCCAACCAAAACGAGTTTCTTTGTCTGCATCCGGCTATATAGCTTCACAGTCAGTAGTAATTGGCTCAGCTTCAGTACCGAATCTCACGGAGTCGTTGCTCGGCCAGCTGCGCGAGCCGGCCCGTGCGGGACGGGTTCAGGTCGAGGACAGCCTGAAAGTCCTTCTGCGCCGCCGATAGTTCCCCGGCCAGCACCCGAAGTTCCGCACGCAAGAAGTGCCCGCGATCCAGCACCGTTCGGGGCACGCCCTGTTCGATGAGGCGGTCCAGTTTCAGCCTGGCCTGGCCGCGCCGTCCGCTGGTCGCCTCCTCCTCGGCCACCTCGTACAGGCACTCACCGTACTCCCAGCGAGCCGCAGTCAAAGTCGCCCCGCTCAGCCCCTTGGACTCCAGGAACGTCGCGAAATAACGCAGAGCCTCCGAGCACCCACCCATTTCCTTGAAGGCGTGCCCGGTCTGGAACCACACATCCATGGGTACGGAATCCGCGCCGTCTTCGCTGTCCAGCAGAAACAGGTATAGCGGCAGAGCCTGACCGTAGTCGCCCTGCTCCTGGTAGTAACCGGCCAGAGTCACTTTCAGGTCGTGAGATATCAGCCCCAGGCGGTCGTCCTGCAACGGCTGAAGCGCCCGCGCCATGTTGTCGAGCGACCCACGCCGCTGCGCGCCGCGCGCTAGCTCGATCAGTTCGCTCGCCACCAGGTAGCGGTACGAGGTATCCGCCGCGAGCACCTGACGGAAATAGCGAAGACTGGCCTCCACATCGCCGCGCTGGCCGTAGGCGTTTCCGAGCCGGAGCAACACCTCCGGATCGTCACCCAGCTGCCGCTGAGCCAGCTTGTATTCCGCGATCGCCGCGTCTACCTGTATCGCGGCCATGAGCAGGTCGCCCTTCTCGATCGCGGACGGTTCGGTGCAGGCGCCGAGGGCTACCGCCAGAACCAGCCATACCGATCCGGCCCTCGCCCTCCAGCGGTCAGGCCGCGGCGGCACTCTGGGCTGTGCGCTTGGGGGTCCGCCGGAGCCTTCGGAACAAGCCGTACTTGAGTATGCAGTGAAGGGCCCGGAACCCATCCCGCCAACTGATTTTCTTCCCTTCGGCATACGTTCGACCCGCGTATGAAATCCCGACCTCATAGACCCGCCAGTGGCCCAGCGCGACCTTTGCCGTGATCTCAGGCTCGACTCCGAAACCGCGCTCTTCCAGCGTGATCCCGGTCAGCACCTCACGCCGGAAGCATTTGTAGCATGTTTCCATGTCGGTCAGGTTGAGATTGGTAACCATATTGGAGAGCAGCGTCAGAAAGCGGTTCCCAAGATAGTGCCAGAAATACAGAACGCGATGGGGCTGCCCGCCCATGAACCTGGACCCGTACACCACATCGGCCCTGTCGGACAGGATGGGAGCCAGCAAGAGTCCGTACTCCTCCGGATCGTACTCCAAGTCAGCGTCCTGGATAATCACGATATCCCTTGTCGCCGCCTCGAATCCCGTCGCCAGCGCGGCGCCCTTTCCCTTGTTTTGTTCGTGAAGAATCACGCGGGAAATCTGGCCTTCCTCCTGGAGCCGCGCCTGAATGTTGCGGGAGCCGTCTGAGGATCCGTCGTCCACCGTGATGAGTTCGAGGTCCGGAGACACCGAGCGGACTTTGCGCACGATCTCGTCAATCGTCTCGATCTCATTGTAGACAGGCATGACCACGCTCACGCGGTGCCACGGGTAACTGGCGCCGGTACTGCTCACGAAGCGGCTTCGCTAACGACGGGTGGCTCACCCAGCGGCGACCTGCGGTGGAGTCCGCTGAAGTACTCGACCGCCTTCTCCAGGCCTTCCCGGAGCGGAACGACGGCCTCCCAGCCGAGCAGCTCCTGCGCCCGGGTGATGTCGGGCTGCCGCACCTTGGGATCATCCGTGGGCAGCGGCAGATACTCGACCGAGGCCGTGGTTTCCACCAGTTCGACCACGATCTCCGCCAGCTGACCGATCGTGAACTCGACCGGGTTGCCGATATTGACGGGACCCACGGCGTCGCTCTTGAACAACCGGAATATCCCCTCCACCAGATCCGACACGTAACAGAAACTGCGAGACTGGGAACCGTCTCCGTACACGGTGAGGTCTCGGCCGAGCAGCGCCTGCACGATGAAGTTCGACACCACGCGCCCGTCGTTGGGCCGCATGCGCGGGCCGTACGTGTTGAAAATCCGGACGATCCGCGTGTTTACGCCGTGGTATCTGTGGTAGGCCATGGTCATGGCCTCCGCGAAGCGCTTGGCCTCGTCGTACACACCCCGCGGTCCGATCGGATTCACGTTGCCCCAATAGGTCTCGGGCTGGGGGTGAATCAGCGGATCTCCGTACACCTCAGAGGTGGAGGCGAGCAGGAACCGGGCTCCTCTGGCCGTGGCCAGGCCAAGCGCGTTGTGCGTGCCCAGACTGCCCACCTTCAGGGTCTGAATCGGCAGCTCTAGATAGTCCACCGGACTGGCCGGAGAGGCGAAATGGAGAATGCCGTTCAGTTCGCCGGGCACGTCGATGAACGTCGTTACGTCGTGCTCCACGAACTCGAACCCGGGCTCGTTCGCCAGGTGCGCGAGGTTATCCAGGTTGCCGGTAATGAGGTTGTCCATGCCCAGAACATCGTACCCATCGGCCAGGAACCGGTCCGTCAGATGGGACCCCAAGAAGCCGGCCGCGCCGGTGATCAGAACTCTCATTTGACTGACTGTCGTCCTATGGAGTGGTACTCGTATCCCATCTCTAGCATCCGGCTGGGCCGGAACAGATTCCGGCCGTCAAAGATCACTTTCGAGCGCAGGCTCTCGCCGATCCTTTCCCAGGTCGGCCGGCGGTACTGCTGCCACTCGGTCACAATGAGCAGCGCGTCAGCGTTGTCGCAGGCGACGTACTCGTCTTCGGCGTAGTCAATCCGGTCGCCGAGATGCCACTCCCGCGCCGCAGCCATCGCCACCGGGTCGTGGGCTGTAACCTCGGCCCCGGCCGCCAGCAACTCGTTGATCAAGACGAGAGATGGCGCCTCCCTCATGTCGTCCGTCTCGGGCTTAAAGGCCAGTCCCCAGACGGCGAACCGCAGGCCGCTCAGGTCGCCGCCGAACCGCTGCTTGACCTTCTGGGCCAACACGGTCTTCTGGCGCTCGTTGAACTCATGGACCTCCCGGAGAATCGACAGATCAACCTGCTGGTCTTCTCCGGTTCGAACCAGCGCCTGGACGTCTTTCGGGAAACAGCTGCCACCGTAACCGGCGCCGGCAAACAAGAACGACCGGCCGATGCGCGAATCCGACCCCATACCCTTTCGCACCATGTTGACGTCGGCGCCGACCGCTTCGCACAGCGCAGCGATCTGGTTCATGAAGCTGATCCGTGTCGCCAGCATCGAGTTGGCCGCGTACTTCGTAAGCTCGGCCGAGGCGATGTCCATGAAGATGAGGGGGTTTCCCGTCCTCACGAAAGGCTCGTATAGCTCTTCCAGAAGACCGCGCGCGAAGTCGGACTCCACACCGCACACAACGCGGTCCGGGCGCATGAAATCCTCGACGGCTGCGCCTTCCTTGAGGAACTCGGGATTCGAGCACACATGGAAGGCCTGATCGGTATGCTGCTCGATCTCGGCCCGCACCTTCTTCGCCGTTCCGACGGGTACCGTGCTCTTGGTGATCACAACCTTCTCATCGGTCATGTTCTGTCCAATGACAGCCGCCACGGCCAGCACGTGCTGCAGGTCCGCCGATCCGTCTTCGCCCGGCGGTGTTCCCACGGCGATGAACACGACCTGGGCCGTCTTCACCGCCCCGGCGACATCCGTGGTGAACGAGAGGCGATCTTCAGACAGGTTCCGCTCGATGAGCCGGTCCAGCCCGGGCTCGTAGATCGGTATCTCCCCGCGGTTCAGGCGCGCAATCTTCGCTTCGTCTATATCGGCGCACGTGACCCGGTTGCCAGTCTCCGAGAGACACGCACCCACCACCAGTCCCACGTATCCACTGCCGACTACGGTAGCCCTCATGTCCCCTCTTTTCGCCCGTTCGGATCTACGACACTGATGTTTGTTCGAGACGCCGCAACCACCACTCGTACGTCCCCTTCACGGTGTCTTCGATTGATCGCTTGGGAGCCCAGCCCGTCTGGTCCCTGAGCCGGGTGGCGTCGCCCGCGATGTGCCGGATCTCCTCCGGGCGGACCCGCGCGGGGTCCACTCTAATCTCGGCCTCTACCCCGGCGGCCTCAAGGATCCAATCCAGAAGCGTGCCAATCCGCACGGCCCGGCCGGATGCCACGTTGTACGAAGCCTCCGGAGCGGGAAGGTCCATGAGCCGGCGGAAGGCATCCACCCCGTCGCGAACGTCCAAGAAATCGCGCTCCACGTCCAGGTTTCCGACCTCCATGAAGGGTTCACGCACGCCGGCAGCGATCTCCGCCGCCTGCCGGCAGAACTCGGGCACCACGAACGGCAGCTGCTGCCCGCGGCCGATCAGAGAGAAGCATCTCGCCACCAGCGTCTGCATACCGCGAGCGCGCCTGTACGTGTGTGCCGCCAGCTCCTGGCAGGCCTTCGAGAGGCCGTACGGTGAAACGGGGCGCAGCGCGAGGTCTTCACCGAACGGCTCACCGTCTCGGGAGGCGTCCCCGTAGGCGTCCCCGGATCCCAATACGAGAATTCGCGGGTTGAAGCTCGGATATTCACGCTGTACGAGCGACACGGCCTCGAACAGGTTCACCGTCCCCCCGGCGTTGACGTGCAGGGCCTCGGCGGCCATCCGGCGAGCCGACTCGCCCGAGGCGAACCCAGCCAGATGATAGATGTGATCCGGGCGAGCGGCGGCAATAAGCCGGAACAGGGCGTCTTGATCTGTGAGGTCGGCCGCCTTCCAGTCGACGCGCGCACTGTCGGTTACGTCGAGCGTGGACCGTTTGGGCGGAAGACTCAGGGTCGCCGCGGTCACCTGCTGCCCATGCTCGAGGAGCTGGACCAGGAGGTGCTCGCCTAGGAAGCCGTCGGCGCCCGTCACGAGTACTTTCAAAGACCCCTCCGGTACATACGAAGGCTCCGCCACGCGGGCAGAGCCTGTTGAGTAGTAAGCAGAACTGGAACTCCGGCCTGGTCCGGGTTCAAGCGAACCCCGGTCAGCTAGCCTTCTTGACCTTCCCCGCCTTGATACAACGGGTGCAGACACGCACACGGACGATGCGGCCACCTTCACGGATGCGAACGCGCTGGAGGTTCGGCATGAAGCGGCGCTTCGTACGGTTGTTCGCGTTGCTGACGCGGTTGCCCGTCGCCGGCCCCTTGTTGCAGCAGTAGCAGAAGTTCGACATCGAATGTGCGCTAATTGAAGGAGAGCGAATCCACGAGCATGAAGCTCGGGGTCGCCGGAATCGCGTCCGCGTTATCCGAGGTCACGGCCTCCAGGCGTACCCATTCAGACCGGATGGAGTCGTTCAGCGTGTAGATGTGCCCCCATGCGGTTATACGGTCCTGGCCGTACACCTGCGTATCGCGGGCCATCAGGTCTCGCGACAAGAGAGCCGGAAACGCGGTGGCCTCATCGATCTGCATGGTGAACACTCCCCGGCCGAGCGACTGCCCGACGGTGACGACTCCGATCTCCGCCTGCGCACCGACGGCTCCACCGAGGTTGCCCCGCAGATCATCGAGCACGAGGACGGGCTCTTCGCCCTCTTCCATCTGGGGAGCGACGTTGGCCTCCAGCGCCTGAATCTCCAGCCGCAGCCAAAACACGAAAGCAGCGATCGCCACGACAGAGATCACCATCCACATCGATCGGTTGTTCATCGCTCCGCCTTTCTGAACCCGCTATCCGGCCTGCTCAACGAGCTCGATGATGGCCAGTTCGGCGCCATCGCCCTTCCGGGCGCCGAGCTTCAGAATGCGTGTATATCCGCCGGGCCGGTCCCTGTAGCGGGGTCCGACGTCGTCGAACAGCTTCTGCAGGACGACTCGGTTTTGGATTAACTTGCGGGCCTGCCGGCGGCTGTGCACGTCGTCGATGCCACCCAGCGTAATCAGCTTCTCGACTACCGGCCTCAGTTCCTTGGCCTTCGCCTCCGTAGTACGGATCCGCTCATGCTCGAGCAGACTGGTGGCGAGGTTTCGGAGCAAAGCCGACCGATGACTGGTTGTTCGGCTGAGCTGACGACCCTTCTTGCGATGCCTCACTCACCCACCTTGACCAATTCCGGCTCGGGCTCGTCTTCCAGAATGTACAGAAGTCCCTCATCGTCGCGGTCAATGCGCATGCCGAAACTCAGGCCGTTCAGCGCGAGAAGCTCGGCCAGTTCCTCAAGAGACTTCTCTCCGAAACTCGGCACATTGAGCATATCGTCGCGGGTGCGCATGGCCACATCCCCGAGTGTCCTGATGTCCGACTTCTCCAGGTTGTTGCGCGACCGCTGGGAAACGCCCTCGAACTCCTCCAGGGAGCGATCCAGAAGGCTCTGCAACTCACTGCTGACCGGCCTGCGGCCGGAGGCGCCCGGCGGGATGATCCCAATGGCGGTTCCGGTCTTGCGAAATTTCGTGAGATACCCGAGGTGAGCCTGCCCGACTTCCGCCGCATAGGCCACGGCATCCGCTGGATCGAGCGATCCGTCCGTCTCGATCTGCAGCGTCAACATGTCGAAATCAGTTCGCTGGCCGACCCGGGTCTCCTGGACGACGAAATTGGCCCGCACCACAGGGCTGTAGATCGAGTCGATCCGGATCAGGTCGACCGGAGCATCCTCGGGACGCTCGTGCTGCTCAGCGGCCAGGAAACCTCGGCCCCGATTGACCCAGAAACTCAGGTTCAGCGGCCGGTTCTCGGGAAGATCCTCCTGCAGCGTGAACAACGGCTGCTCGGGATTCACGATCTTCACTCCGGCGTGCGGGGTAATCTGCGAGGCCCGAATGAGGCCGGCCTTTCGAACGGCCATTTCCAGCTTGACCTCTTCGACTCCGGAATCCAACATCAAGACGACTCCCTTGAGACGCTCGATGATCTGGTGAATATCCTCCACCACGCCCGGAACGGTCTGGTGCTCATGCTGAACTCCGTCCGCCCTGAAAGCCCAGATCGCCGCACCCGGCAGGGATGAGAGCAACACTCGCCGGATGGAATTCCCCACCGTGTGCCCGAATCCGCGCTCGAGCGGCTGCAATACGTACTCGGCTCGCCGTCCGTCTCCGCTCCGGCCGCGCTCTTCTACGACACTGGGGAGTACGAGCCCTGAAAGATCTAGACCTGACATTCTGTCTCCACCTCTGCTTATTTGCTGTAAAGCTCCACGATCAGCTGCTCCTGGACGGCCAGCGGAATGTCCGCCCTCGCCGGCCTCTCGAGCACCTGGCCCGTGAAGTTCTTGTAATCGACGCCCAGCCACGAAAGCTGATCCTTACCCTGTCTGTCTTCTACGGCCTCACGTACGAGTGGCATCTCTCGCGCGGAGGCTGACACGGAGACAGTCTGCCCCGGCTGGATCTGATACGATGGCACGTCCACCGTCGCGTCGTTCACCCGGATGTGACGGTGACGGACCAGCTGGCGAGCCGACTTCCGAGACGCCGCGAATCCGAGCCGGTACACGATGTTGTCCAGCCGCCCCTCGAGAGCGATCAGCAGGTTCTCACCGGTTATGCCCTTGACGCGTGCCGCCTTCTGGAACATGGTGCGAAACTGCCGCTCGCCCACCCCGTATATCCGCTTCACCTTCTGCTTCTCACGAAGCTGTGCGGCGTACTCCGAAGAGCGCCGGCGACGGCGTCCGTTTCCGTGCTCTCCGGGAGGATAGGCGCGCCGCTCGATCGCGCACTTCTCCGTGAGGCAACGCTTGCCTTTCAGAAACAGCTTTTCGTTCTCTCGCCGGCAGAGCCGACAAACAGGACCTGTATAACGTGACATGAACTTCTAGAGTCTCCTGACGATGACTTCGAGCCGGCGAATCCGCCGGTGGATCTTTAGACGCGCCGCTTCTTCGGAGGTCTGCAGCCGTTGTGTGGTATCGGTGTCACATCGCGGATGGACCGGATCGTCAGTCCCGCGCTCTGCAGCGCCTGGATGGCTGACTCCCGCCCGGATCCCGGACCCTGTACCCTCACGTGGACGCGCTTCATGCCCATGCCGACGGCTTCACGGCCTGCGTTCTCAGCCGCGATCGTCGCGGCAAACGGTGTGGACTTCTTGGAACCCTTGAAGCCGGCTTTGCCCGCACTCGACCACACCACCGTCTCACCGTTCGCGGCGGCGATGGTAATGATGGTGTTGTTGAACGTGGCCTTGATATGGGCTATACCCTCGGCTTCAACCTGCCGCTTCTTTCGTCCGCCTGTTCTAGGCTTTGCCATTCGGTCTCTACAACCTCAACAAGAGTGTATCTACTCTACGTAGCTCGACTACTTCCTGGGTGCTTTCTTCTTACCGGCCACAGCCCGCCTCGGGCCTTTTCGCGTTCGCGCGTTCGTGTGCGTCCGCTGTCCCCGAACCGGAAGTCCGCGGCGATGCCGCAGGCCACGGTAGCAACCGATGTCCATCAGTCGCTTGATGTTCATCGACGTCTCGGTGCGCAGCGCTCCCTCCACCTTGAAGCGAGCCTCTATCACCTTCCGAAGCTTGTTGGCGTCGTCATCGGTGAGCTGATGCACGCGACGGTCGGGATCGATTCCGGTTTCAGCGATTATGCTGCGCGCCGACGAGTTCCCGATACCATAGATATAGGTCAGAGCGATAACGATTCTTTTTTCGCGGGGCAGATCTATGCCCGAAATTCTTGCCATCGAGTTCTACCGTTTATCCTTGCCGCTGTTTGTGCTTAGGGCTCCTGCTACAGATCACCCGAACGACACCTCGTCGCCGAATGATCTTGCAGTGCTCGCACATGCGCTTTACGCTGGAACGGACTTTCATCGTTTCCCCCCTCAACATCTGTTCGCAAGGTAGCTGTAAAACATAGCTGCCCGGACGTACTTTTTCAATCCCTTGTCATACCCGCTAGCCGCAGAAGTCCGGCCTCACTTGAACCGGTACGTGATCCGGCCTTTGGTCAGGTCGTAGGGCGACATTTCCACCGTGACATTGTCGCCGGGCAGGATTCGGATGTAGTTCATCCGGATCTTGCCGGAAACGTGACATATGATCTCATGTCCGTTCTCGAGCTCAACTCTGAACATCGCATTTGGGAGGGCCTCGAGAACGTCTCCCGCCATCTGAATCGGCTCTTCCTTGGCCACGCTACGACTTCCTTCCTGCCACGCTTTCCACGGGCAGCCTAGTGAGTACTCGCGGTCCGTCCTCGGTAATGGTAACCGTATGTTCGAAATGGGCTGATAGGCTTCGGTCCTCGGTGACCACCGTCCAGCCGTCCGTCATTTCGCGAATGTGCCGCTTACCGACGTTGACCATCGGTTCGATCGCGATTACGAGACCCACGTCCATTCTGGCGCCGGTACCCGCATGTCCGAAGTTCGGCACGTGCGGATCTTCGTGCGGCTCGTATCCCACGCCATGCCCGACCAGCTCGCGAATGACGCTGAAGCCGGCAGCCTCGACATGCGTCTGCACGGCGGCTCCGATGTCCCCGAGCCAGCCGCCGGGACGGGCCGCATCCACGCCCAGCTCTAGCGCTTCGCTGGTCACGCTGAGAAGATGCTTGGCTGACTCCGATACGTCCCCGATCGGCGCGCTAACCGCCGCGTCGGCGAACAGACCGTCCAGCTTCACGCCCACATCCACGCTGAACAGGTCGCCCGAACGAAGCACACGCTGCGTCGAGGGAATCCCGTGCACTACCTCGTGGTTCAAGCTTGTGCACAGCGTCGCCGGAAATCCGTACAGTCCCTTGAAGGCCGGTTCCGCGCCCACGTGGCCGCGTATGAACTCCTCGGCAAGCTTGTCGAGCTCGGCGGTCGATGTACCCGGCTGAGCGCGCTCACTCACGAGCGCGAGCGTGCCGGCAACAATCTCTCCCGCCCGGCCGATCGTTTCGATCTCCTGAGCCGTCTTGAGGCGAATCAAAGTCCGAGTCGCTCCTGGATCGACGACTGGACCACCTGTATCGTTCCGCTGCCGTCAATGTCCAGAACCGGAATCGTCGTCTCGCGATACCACCGAACCACCGGCTCCGTCTCGTCCGCGTACACCTGCAGCCGCTTGAGCACCGTCTCCGGCGCATCATCGGCACGCCCATCCTCCAGCGATCGACCAGAGAGACGCCGCACCAGCTCGTCGTCCGCAACATCGAGCAGAACTATGGCATCCAGCGGCCGGCCGGCCCTCTCGAGCATGGCGCTCAGGCCGTCCGCCTGCGCCACGGTGCGCGGAAATCCATCCAGTACGTAGCCAGGGCTGGCCTCCGGACTCGCCAGCGCTTCGTCGATAATAGCGAGCATCACATCGTCCGGGACCAGTTCTCCCGCGTCCATGAAGCTCATCGCCTCCCGGCCCAGTTTCGTCCCCGCCGCGCGAGCCTCGCGCAGGATCTCCCCTGTCGAGTAGCGGTGGACTCCCATGGCGAGAGCAAGTAGTGCTCCCTGCGTACCTTTTCCGGCCCCGGGCGGACCCATCATGACAACCCGCTTCATGCGATCACATGTAGCGCTGCCGGCCACGCATCTTGACCCGGCCCTTCTTCATGAATCCCTCGTATTGACGGAGAAGCAGATGCTGCTGCATCTGCTGCACCGTGTCCAGAGCGACTCCGACCACGATCAGGAGTGAGGTACCGCCAAAAAAGAACGTCTGGATGTCGAAGATATCGAAGATCCAGAACGGAAGAATCGCGATCAAGGCCAGGTAGATCGAGCCCGGAAGCGTGATCCTGGTCAGCACGCGGTCGATGTACTCGGCCGTTTGCGACCCAGGCTTTACACCCGGGATGAATCCGCCCTGCTTCTTGAGATTCTCCGCCAGGTCAACCGGGTTGAAGATGATCGACGTGTACACGTAGGTGAACACGATGATCAGCAGCGCATATGTAATGTAGTACGCCGGCTGGCCGATCTGGAACGCCTGACTCAGGTCGTACAGGACTCCCCGGAACCCGGACGTGTCGCCCTGGCCGCCTGTAAACGAGTACAGGGTACCGGGCACGATAATCACGGACTGCGCGAAAATGATCGGCATTACACCGGCCGAATTGACCCGGATCGGGATGAAGGACTTTTGACCCTCACGTACCCGTCCCCGGCCCACCACCTTGCGCGGTATCTGAACCGGTATTCGTCGCGCCGCCATGGTCAGCGCCACGACGCCCGCGGTAATCAAGATCAGCACTATCCCGAGCAAGGCCAGCCGGAACAGGCTGATTCCGCCCACGCGGAGCAAGTCGAACGTGTTGAACACGGCGGTCGGAAAGCCCTGCAGAATCGAGAAGAAGATCAGCAGCGACATGCCGTTGCCGATTCCCCGCTCGGTGATCTGCTCGCCCAGCCACATGATGAACACGCCGCCCGCCGTGAGCAGGACCACGGTGGTGAGCCGGAAGCCCCACCCCGGGTTGATCACGACGCTCATGCCCTCGAGGAAGATGCTGTACGAGTAGGCCTGGAAGATGCACAGAAACACCGTGGCATAGCGCGTCCACTGCGTCAGCTTGCGGCGGCCGTCTTCGCCCTCTTTCTGCAGCTTCTCGATCGTCGGAATTGTGGCGCCGAGAACCTGGAAGATGATGCTTGCGGAGATGTACGGCATGATGCCCAGAGCGAATATGGTGGCGCGCTGAAGAGCGCCGCCCACGAAGAGGTCATAGATCCCGAATAGTGTGCCCTGGAACTGACCGGCCAGCCGCTCGAGCGCTGTGACATCGACACCGGCAGTAGTGATGTGCGCTCCGAGGCGATAGATCGCCATGCACATGAGCGTGAAGAGAATTTTGTTCTTCAGCTCAGGAATGCGGAACAGGCTCTGAACGGCCTGGGCGGCCTTCACCGGAGACGCCATATCAGCCGATTAACTCCGCTCGACCACCCTCGGCCTCGATTTTCTGCACCGCAGAGGCGCTGAAGGCATGCGCCCGCACCGTGATGGCCCGATCCACACTGCCCTGGCCCAGAACCTTGACCCGCTTTTTCAACGACCCGATCAAGCGGCGCGCCTTGAGCTGCTCCGGTCCGATCTCAGTCTCGTCGAGTTCGGACAGGCTGGCCAGGTTGACGATCTGGATCTCCTCCCGCCGGTACGGCTTGAAGCCACGCTTCGGAACGCGACGGTGCAGGGGCATCTGTCCGCCCTCGAACCAGGCCGGTATGGAAGCTCCGCTGCGAGACTTCTGACCCTTGTGCCCTTTGCCTGACGTCTTCCCGTGACCGGATCCGTGTCCCCGTCCAAGTCTCTTCCGGCTGTGTTTCGAGCCGGCCGGAGGGCTAAGGTTGTCGAGCCCCAGTTTTCTATTTTCCGACATTGTCTACTCGATCTCCTCGACCTGCACGAGGTGCCGTACGGCTCGCACCATTCCGCGTATCGTCGGACCGTCTTCCTTCTCGACGACAGCCTGGTGATGTTTCAGGCCCAGGGCCCTGAGCGTCGCTTTCTGGCTCTTCTGCGCGTTGCAACCGCTCTTGACCTGGCGGATTCGCAGCCTACCCACGCATCGCCTCCCGAATCTCCTCGATGGACACACCGCGTTCGTGCGCGATCTGTTCGGGTGTGACCAGGCTCTGCAGGCCCTGCATCGTGGCCCCCACCATGTTGAGCGGATTGTTGGAGCCGAGACTCTTGGTCAGAATGTCCTGCACGCCCGCGCACTCCAGCACCGCGCGCACCGGACCTCCGGCGATCACGCCTGTCCCGGGCCCGGCGGGCTTAAGCAGGACTCGGCCGGCGCCATACCTGCCCACCAGCTCGTGCGGGATCGACCCGTGCACGACGGGTACTTCGACCATCGCCTCGCGAGCCTTCTGGAGTCCTTTACGGATGGCCTCGGCCACCTCGTTGGCTTTCCCAAGAGCCGTGCCGACCCGTCCCTGCCCGTCGCCCACGGCGACAAGTGCGGTGAACGAGAAGCGGCGGCCGCCCTTTACGACCTTCGAAACGCGGTTGATGTGAATGACGTTCTCTTTGAGACCGTCACCCTCGTCTCGCCTCCGATGCTGTTTCTTCGCCATGTGTAGTTCCCGATTGCGTCCAAAAAAGTAGTTCCCGGTTGCGTCTAGAAAACGATTAGAACTTCAGGCCTCCGTCGCGCGCTCCATCGGCAAACGCCTTGACACGGCCGTGATACTGGTATCCGCCGCGGTCGAAGACGACGCTCTCGACCCCAGCCTTCCTGGCCCGCTCCGCGAGCAGGCGGCCGGCCAGAAAACTGCGCGCAACCTTGGCCGTGAGGCCCTCCTGCTCCGCTCCATCCAGATCAGAGACCTGAGTCGATACTCCCAGGAGCGTCACGCCCCGGTCGTCATCCACAAGCTGGCCTTCCATGTGCTTGTGACTACGAAACACGACCAGACGCGGAGTATCCTTAGTACCGCGTACCTTCTTCGTAACTCGCGCATGCCGGCGAGCCCGGCTCCGACGCCGTTCGGCCGCTCTATCCAATCCCATGATCGCTCCTAGACTACACCCACACTGGCCGCGGCTTTTCCGGCCTTGCGGCGTACCTGTTCGTTCTGGTACCGGATCCCTTTTCCCTTGTAGGGCTCCGGGGGCCGAATCCGTCGGATTCGGGCGGCTGTTTCGCCCACCGCCTGCCGGTCGGCGCCACGCACGTGGACGAGCGTCGGCGTCTCTACCTGCAGCTCCACTCCCTCCGGCGCTTGGAACTCAACCGGATTGCTGTAGCCGACAATAAACGAGACGTCCTTGCCCCTCTGCTGAGCCCGGTACCCGATCCCATGGATCGTAAGCGATCGCTGGAACCCTTCCGATACGCCTTCTACCATATTGGAGATGAGCGTACGGGTCAGTCCGTGGAGCGATCGATGCCGGACCTGATCGGTCGGCCGACTCACGGTAATCGTGCCGTCGGCCTGCTCTATCGTAAGATCGGGGTCGAACGATCCGTCCAGCTCGCCTTTCGGTCCCTTAACGCTCACGAACGAACCGTCGATCGTGACGGTGACTGAATCGGGAACTGGAATGGGTTTCTTGCCTACTCTCGACATGGTGCGCTCTTACCTAATAAACCGTTGCCAATACTTCGCCGCCGACGCGCTGACTACGCGCATCGCGGTCGGACATTACACCTCTCGACGTGGACAGAATCGCCATGCCCATCCCCGACCGAATCTTCGGCACCTCGTCGGCCCGCACATAGCGCCTCAGCCCGGGCCGCGATTCGCGCTGCAGCGAGCGGATCACCGGCTTCTCGTCCTCCGTGTACTTCAGGTACACGCGGAGGATCGGGTGCTTGGGTCCTTCGAGAACCTTGTGATTATGCACGAAATGGTTTTCCGCCAAGATCTTGGCGATCTCGATCTTCAGACTCGAGGCCGGCATATCGACCCGGCGATGACCCGCCCGGCTCGCATTCCGGATCCGCGTCAGCATATCCGCGATGGGATCGTTCATACTCATGCGTCTACCAACTCGCCTTTCGCACCCCGGGGATCTCGCCCCGAAGCGCCAACTGTCGGAAACATATCCGGCACAGGCCGAATTTCCGGATGTAGGCCCGTGACCTCCCGCACCGCTGACACCGCCGCACCGTGCGTGAGCTGTATTTCGGCGGCCTTTTCGCCTTCACCACCAGTGATAGTTTGGCCATGTATGTGGGCTCCGCGCTCCTTAAACGATGACCGGGGTCTCGCCGCGAAACGGCATACCCATTTCGCGAAGCAGGACCAACGCTTCGTCATCCCGGTCCGTGGTGGTGACGAATGTGATGTCCATCCCGTGTGTTCGGACTACGTCGTCATAGTCGATTTCCGGGAAAATCAACTGCTCCCGGACGCCAATACTGTAGTTGCCACGGCCGTCGAACGCCCGGCTGTTGAACCCGCGGAAATCCCGAATCCGGGGCACTGCGGCGCTCACAAAACGATCCATGAACTCAAGCATGCGCGTGCCGCGCAGCGTGACTTTCACGCCGACCGACATTCCCTCTCGCAAGTTGAAGTTGGAGATCGATCGCCTGGCCTTCGTTACGATCGGCTGCTGTCCCGAAATCAGGGCCAGTTCCTTGACTACCGAATCCAGCAGTTTCGGATCGTCTTTACCGTCGCCTAGACCGACATTGATCACGATCTTGTCTAGCCGGGGCAGTTGCATGGGATTCTTGAATCCAAACGTATCGGCCAGCTTCGGGCGAACGTTTGATTTGTAGTGCGTGTATAGTCTTGCGTGGGTCATCTTCGAGTATTCTCCAGGACCCCTACGGCGTCGGGATGGGGTTGCCGCTGCGCACGGATATGCGCTCCTTGGTTCCGTCCGAATCCAACCGTGCCCTCACGCGGGTCGGCTCATTTGTCGTGGGATCGATCAGCATCACGTTCGAGACGTGCAACGGCGCTTCGAAGGACACGATGCCGCCTTCCGGATTCTGCTGAGACGGCGCCTGATGCCGTTTCCGCATGTTGACGCCCTCGACCACGACCTGGTTCTTGGCCGGAATCACCCGGAGGACCGAGCCATGGGCGCCCTTATAGTTACCGGACAGTACCTGGACCTGATCGCCTGTTCTTACGTGCAGCTTGTTCTGCGTCATCGTTTCTCTGCTGTTCTCGTCAGATCACTTCGGGAGCAAGCGAGACGATCTTCATGAACTTCTTCTCGCGCAGCTCACGCGCCACCGGACCGAAAATACGCGTCGCTACCGGCTCGCCGGCGTCACTGATTATGACCGCCGCGTTCTCATCGAAGCGGATATAGCTACCGTCGCGCCTGCGGCTCTCTTTAGCGGTCCGCACGACCACAGCCCGCGTGACCTCGCCCTTCTTCACCGTTCCGCCCGGGATGGCGTCCTTTACGGTGACCACCACCACATCCCCGAGGCCCGCATAGCGCCGGCCCGACCCGCCCAGAACGCGAATGCACAGTGCCCGCCGGGCGCCGGAGTTATCCGCGATTCGAAGTTCTGTTTCCTGCTGAATCATTACTCAGGTCTCCTGCTCCGGCCGTTCGACCAAGCTCAGGACTCTCCAGTTCTTCGTCTTCGAAAGTGGCCGGGTCTCCTCGATCGTTACGATGTCACCGGTCCGAAACTCATTGGTTTCGTCATGCGTGTGATACTTCTTCCGGCGCTTGACTTGCTTGCCGTAGAGGGGATGGGCGACCTGCCGCTCGACCGAAACCACGACCGTCTTGTCCATGGCGTCGCTGATTACGGTTCCCCGCCTGACCTTGCGGCGGCCCTGTACGCTATCTTTCACTGATTCTTCACTCACCGTTTTATCACTCATCGTCGGCTCCGGCGATCTCGGCTCGAATTGTCATGAGACGGGCGACGTTTCGGCGCAATTCGCGCATCAGTGACGGGTTCTCCAGCTCTTCGTAGCTGGCCCGAAACCTCAGGTTGAACAGCTCCTCTTGCGTCCGCTCAAGCTCCTCATCGATTTCTTCAAGGCTCAGTTCGCGGATCTCGTTCGCTTGCATTAACTACTCCTCCCGGACCAAGAACTTGGTCTTCACCGGGAGCTTGGCCGAGGCCAGTTCCATCGCACGGCGAGCCAGCTCGACGGGAACTCCCTCGAGCTCAAACAGCACGCGGCCCGGCTTCACCGGGGCGACCCAACCTTCTGGATTACCCTTACCCTTGCCCATGCGAGTCTCGGCCGGCTTGCTTGTAATCGGCTTGTCCGGAAAAATCCGGATCCAGACCTTTCCGCTACGCTTGATGTGCCGAGTCATCGCCACACGGGCGGCCTCGATCTGCCGATTAGTGATCCAGGCCGCTTCCAACGTCTGAAGCCCGTAGTCGCCGAAGGAAATCTTATTCCCCCGCGACGCGAGGCCTCTGATGCGGCCCTTCTGCTGCTTCCGGTACTTGACTCTCTTGGGTTGAAGCATTGGTTATTCCTTACGCCCCGCCACCGGTCGTATACGTCTGCCCTCGGCGCTCTTCCACGACCTCGCCGCGGAAGATCCACACTTTGACCCCGATCGTCCCATAGGTCGTCTTGGCCAGGCGGGTGGCGTAGTCGATGTTCGCCCGTATGGTGTGGAGCGGCACTCTGCCCTCGTGATAGCCTTCGGTCCGGGCGATCTCGGCGCCGCCGAGACGGCCGCCACACTGGATCTTGATTCCTTCCGCTCCGGATCGCATGGCGGACTGAAGTGCTTTCTTCATGGCGCGCCGGAACCCGATCCGCTGTTCGAGCTGCCGGGCCACGTTGTTGGCCACCAACTGAGCGTCTACTTCCGGCCGCTTCACCTCCTCGACGTTGACCGCGACTTCAGAGTCGGTCAGGAGCGAGAGTTCGTCGCGAAGCTTGTCCACCTCGGCGCCGCGCTTGCCGATCACAACGCCGGGCCGGCCCGTATGGATGGTGACCACGATTTTGGTCGGCTTCCTCTCCAACTCCACCATGGAGATGGCAGCGTGGTCGAGCCTGGCGTACAGGTACTTCCTGAGCTTCTCGTCCTCCGCCAACCAGGCGGGAAAGTCGAGACCCTTAGCATACCAGCGCGACTTCCAGGGCTTGACCAGCCCGAGTCGGAATCCGTAGGGGTGCGTTTTTTGACCCACGACTACTCCTTCTTGCCCACGACAACGGTGACATGACTCGTACGCTTCCGGATCGGCGCCGCGCGGCCCATAGCGGCCGCCCTGAACCGGCGGAGCGTACGGCCTTCTCCGACGTAGGCCTCTTTGACGAAAAGCTCATCAACGTCCAGCGCCTCTCCCGCTTCGCCCGCCTTGTAGACCGCGTTGGCGACGGCCGACCGCAACACCTTGTCGATCGGCTCCGAGGCAGCCTTCTTGGAGAACTGCAGGATCGAGTACGCCTGGTTCACGTCCTTCTCGCGGATCTGATCTACGACCAGGCGCATCTTCCGGGCGGACATCCGAATATTTCTCGAGATCGCTCGTGCTTCCATCTCTGCCCCTCGCCTACAACCGGGCACGCTTGTCGGAGGCCATCTTTCCGCCGTGTCCCCTGAACAACCGGGTCGGCGAAAACTCTCCGAGCTTGTGGCCCACCATGTCCTCGGTGATGTACACCGGGATGAACTTGTTACCGTTGTGCACGGCCAGGGTGTGACCGACGAAGTCCGGGCTGATCGTGCTTGACCGTGACCACGTCTTGATCACCCGCTTGTCGCCGGATGCGTTCATGGTCTCCACCTTCTTGAGAAGGCTGGCCTCAATGAACGGACCTTTCTTGATGCTACGTGCCATTCTGTCTCCCTGCCGCGCCTACTGAGTGGCTTTGCCGCGCTTACGGCCCCGAACGATATATCGGTTGCTCTGCTTCTTCTTCATACGCGTCTTTCGGCCTTCGGCCTTACCCCACGGGGTCACCGGTGGGCGTCCGCCCGAGGTCCGTCCTTCACCGCCGCCCAGCGGGTGATCCACCGGGTTCATCGCTACGCCGCGCACCTTGGGCCGCCTGTTCTTCCAGCGCGACCGGCCGGCTTTGCCCCACCGGATGAGCTCATGATCAACGTTGCCGACTTGGCCGATGGTGGCCGAACAAGTACGGCGAACCATCCGCAACTCGCTGCTGGGCAGCTTGAGCGTGACGAAGTCGCCTTCCTTGGCGATCACCTGAACCGCCGCTCCGGCCGATCGGGCGACCTGGGCACCCTTGCCCGGGATCAGCTCAATCGCGTGCACCGTCGTTCCGAGCGGCACCTCACCGAGCGGCAGGTTGTTGCCCAGCCTGGGCTCCGTTCCCGCTCCCGAGAGGATTCGGTCGCCGACCGCCAGTCCACGCGGGTGGAGGATGTACCGCTTCTCTCCGTCCGCGTAGTGGATCAAAGCGATGCGCGCGGATCGATTCGGATCGTACTCGATCTCTGCCACGTTACCCGGAATGCCGTCCTTGTCGCGCCGGAAGTCGATGCGCCGATAGCGACGCTTATGTCCGCCGCCGCGCCTACGGCTGGTGATCCGGCCGCGATTGTTGCGGCCCGCTTTGTTCGACAGGCCTTCCGTCAGCGAACGCTCGGGCTCGCTGCGGGTAACTTCGTCAAATCCCGAGACCGACCGGAAGCGCTGACTGGCCGTTACAGGTCTGAATTTCTTCAGCGGCATCCTAGACTCCCTCGGCGGCGTTCAGAGTCTCACCCTCGGCGAGCGTAACTACCGCCTTCTTCCAGTTAGGCCGGCGGCCCAGGTGACGTCCGACCCGCTTCTCTTTGCCCAGACAGTTCATTGTCCGGACCTTGACCACCTTCACCTCGAACATTTCTTCGACCGCGCGGCGAATCTGGATCTTGTTCGCCGTCGGGACCACCTGGAAAACAACCTGCTGGTTCGCTTCCGCCGCCGCTTCCTGGTGCCGCGTGCGAATTCGGCCCGGGTTGAACTGGAGCCTCGAAGTCTCTTCCGTGATCACCGGGCGGATCAGAATCTCCCTCGGACTGCGGCTCATCTGTCCTCCTCGGACTCGGCATCCTCTTGAGCGGCGAACACCGACTCCTCAACGATCACCAGATCCGACCACAACACGTCGTATGCGGAGGCGTCTCCCCACGGGAGAACCATGACGTTCCGCAGGTTTCGGCTGGACATATACAGATTCTCTCGCACCCCGGCGGTGAGAATGAGGACGTTGCTATTCCCGGCCTCCAGGGCTCCGAGGAAGGCGACAAGCGTCTTCGTCTTCGGCTCCTGAAGATCCATCGCCTCCGTCACGATCAGGGATCCTTCCAGAGCGCGAGCGTTCAGGGCAGAGCGAATCGCCAACCGCCGGACGCTTTTCGGAACACGCAACGAGCGGATGCCAGGTTGCGGGCCGAATACGACACCACCCCCACGCCACAGTGGCGAACGGATCGTGCCGGCTCGCGCGCGGCCGGTACCCTTCTGTCGCCAAGGCTTGTGCGTACCGCCGGAGACCTTGCCCCTCGTCTTGGTAGACGCGGTGCCCTGCCGCTGATTGGCCTGATGAGCCGTCACGACCTGGTGCAGCGCGGCCTCATTGACGATGCCGTCGAACACAGTCTCCGGCAGCTCTACGCGGCTTTTCCGCCTGGTGCCCTGTGCCGTATACGATTGCGCCTTCATGCCTCTATCTCTCTGACTCTCAACCGGTGCGAATGACGACGTAGTTGTCCCTTGACCCGGGGACCGATCCCCGCACCACCAACAGATTCTGCTCGGCGTCGATCCGCTCGACCGTGCGACTCATGGCTGTCCGCTTCGTGTTGCCCATCTGTCCGGCCATCTTGCGGCCCTTGATGACCCGCGAGGGGTCTGTTCCGGGACCGATCGAACCGGGCTTGCGCAAGATGGACGTGCCACCGTGCGATCCGCGTCCCCCCGCAAAACCGTGTCGCTTCACGGTTCCCTGAAAACCGCGCCCCTTCGTAGGGCCGGTGATGCGTACTTTCTGTCCGACCTCGAGCATCTCCACGGTCAGCTCCTCGCCGACCTCATACTCGCGTCCTTCTTCGGGCTCGAATTCGACCAGTACGGAAGGCGAGTAGTCCAGGCCCGCCCGGGCCGCGTGACCTGCCTCAGGCCGCTTGACCCGGCGCTCCTTGCGCCGGCCGAAGCCGAGCTGGATCGCCTCGTATCCGTCGCGCTCTTTCGTCTTGATCTGCACGACGGGACACGGCCCTACCTCGAGAACCGTGACGCCGACCGCCTTGCCCTGTTCGGTGAAGATCTGGGCCATGCCGATTTTCTTGCCTATTAACCCAGCCATGATCTACCTATTTGCATGGTGCGTGAGTCGCTAACTGCGATACGCAACGCAGATACGAACTGTTTATCGAAGCCATTGCCATTTATTGGACCTGGATCTCCACGTCGACTCCGGCTGCGAGATCCAGTTTCGTCAGGGCATCCACTGTCTGTGGGCGCGTGTCGTAAATGTCGATGAGGCGCTTGTGAGTCTTGAGCTCAAACTGCTCGCGCGACTTCTTATCCACGTGCGGGCTTCGCAGCACCGTAAACAGCTGGCGGCGTGAGGGGAGCGGTATCGGACCACTCACCGAAGCCCCTGTCTTCTGGGCTGTACGCACGATATCAGAGGCGGTCTGATCAATGATCGCCGCGTCAAAAGCGCGAAGCCGGATCCGAATTTTTTCTGTCATCTTCGGTGTCTCTGTTCTCTGTTACTCTAGCTTACGTAGCGTGCCGCCTGGGCGGTGCAGGTTGTCGCCGAGCGTCGCCCTGCGGGCCTGTGCCACAGGCAAAGCACGCAGAGATGCGCCGTTCAGCAAGCGCTACTCGACTATCTCGGTGACGACGCCGGCCCCGACCGTACGACCACCCTCACGAATGGCGAACCGCAGCTCCTTGTCCATGGCGATCGGAGCTATCAGCTC
>JAZGCO010000018.1:0-3165 GCA_036476995.1 Gemmatimonadota bacterium | reverse complement strand
GACCGTGACGATCGCAAGAGCGTGTTCGACGCCTACTGGACCAAATGGGGCGAGTTTCGAAACAGTGTCGGAATGACGCTGGCCTCACACCTTCAGGCGCAAGTGTTTCTATCCCGGGCCCGCAACTATGGCAGCGTTCTCGAGCGTGAGCTCTTCCAGGACAACATGCCGGAGGAGGTGTACCGGACGCTTGTAGCCGAGGTGAACGAAGCGCTTCCCACCCTGCATCGGTACTTCAAGCTGCGAGAACGAATGCTGGGGATCGACCAGATGCAGTACTACGACATCTATCCTCCGCTCGTAGCGCTCGATCGTGAGTTTACGATCGGGGATGCCAAACGGATGACGCTGGAAGCTATGTCCGTGCTTGGTGATGACTGGGTCGAGACACAGCGCGAGGCGATCGGCAAGCGCTGGATGCATGTGTATCCCCAGCAGGGCAAGCGGTCGGGGGCGTACATGAGCGGAGGTGCATTCGACGTGCACCCGTACCTACTGCTCAACCACAACAACGATTACTCCTCCGTCTCCACTTTCGCCCACGAGTGGGGCCACGCGATGCACACGCTGTATGCGAAGTCCGAGCAACCCTACGAGACAGCCGCGTATGCCACGTTCATCGCAGAGATTCCGTCCACGACGCTCGAGCTGATCTTGCAGCAATACATGGTCGATAACGCTGAAACCACGGAAGAGAAACTGTTCTACCTGGGCAGCGGGCTGGAGCAGCTTCGCGGTACATTCTTCCGCCAGACCATGTTCGCCGAGTTCGAGCTGGCGCTGTACGAGACCGTGGAACGGGACGAGGCGCTGTCAGGACAGCGAGTCACCGAGATCTACGGCGAAATCCTCAGGCGGTACCACGGACATGATAACGGCGTCGTCGTCATTGACGATCTATACGAGAACGAGTGGATGTTCGTTCGGCACTTCTATCTCAACATGTACGTGTATCAATACGCGACGTCTCTCACGGCGGGTACGGCGCTGTACGAGAAGATCAGAGACGAGGGTGCGCCGGCGGTTGAGAACTTCAAGAATCTCCTGCGGGCCGGTGGGTCAGACTATCCGTATGAGCTACTGAAGAACGCCGGCGTCGACATGGCCACGCCCGAGCCGTACCGAGCGCTCGTTCGCCGTATGAACGACGTGATGGACCAGATGGAGGCCCTGCTAGACGAAGGGTAGCGCTCCGTAGACCGCGTGGCCGACTTCGAGCAGGCCCAGGTTCGGCGCTTGGCTCAGGGCTGGATCGAGTCGAGCTGGGACATCCGCTTCTGGGATGCCTCACGGGCATCGATGGCCTTTCGCACGCCCTGCGCGCCCGGAATCGGTGACTCCGCTAGCACGCTGTCCTTCTGCTCACGCGTGAGTTCCGCCTCGCCTGTAGCCTCTTCGCCGCTGGTACAGCCGGCGAGAAACAGCATCGCTATGGCGCCGTAGCTAGTCCGCACTATGCCTCCTTGGTGTGGGCGTCGGGCGTTTCCGCCTCAGTTTGCGAAGTTTCGACGGGTGTAGTCCGTACTTCGCGATCAAGCGGCCGTACCGCAGCGGCACGTACAGGAACGACAGGAAGCCGGGGAGCTTGACTCGGTTCCAGTCACGTCGTCCCGGCAGCAACGTGCGCTTGGCCAGGTACCGTATCCTACCCGCGGTGTGATCCTGCATGGCGAGATCGAACCGGGTTCGTTCCTCGAAACTCGGCTTCAGCTCAGCGGATCCGAACAGGTGGGCCCGAATCCACGCGGCCAGCTCTGTGAAGATCGGGTCTCCGTCGAGTTCCGCCCTGGCGCGGGCCGGCAGTTCAGCTTCAAGCAGCTGAGTGGGCAGGGCCAGGCCAAGTAGCAGTACGCGCTTGAGGCCGAGCGTTTCGGCCACCTGAAACGTCTGTTCCCAGTCAAGTTCCGTACGGATTCGAAGCAGCTCGCTCATATCGGCGATCCACTTCAGTTTCGGCCAGGGATAGGGTCCGTGTTTCGCGCCGTGGACGCACAGGGCGAGCGGGAGCAGTGCCCGCGGCAGCGAGCGGATCGGCCGCCCCTGCACGGTCACGAACTCCGCTTCGTGCCAGATCTGAGCCGGATCTATCTCGCCCGCAAAGAAGTTCTGCGAAAACCCCCAGTGAAGGTCTACGCCGATCCAGTCGAGCTTTCGGCCATACGGCCTCGAGTAGCCGACATTCAGCAGGGTTTCCTCCTGAGCCGCCGACAGGGTCTCCCATGGTTCGTACGACCGATCGGAAAGGACAGCCATTGCCTTTCGCACATCCTTCCGGCGGACCAGCACGTCCAGATCAGAGTAGCGCCGCCGTGCGGGGCTTGGATAGGCGATCGCCGCCAGGATCGGTCCCTTCAAGGAGATGGCCTCTACCCCGGCGGTGGCAAGCGCCTCGAATAGCCCGTGGAGTTCCTGGTTGAGATACAGGTTGCGGCGCGCAACTGATCGCGCCTCGTCCTGCAGCTTCTCGGTTACCGCCGCCGGCACCAGGTCCGGCCCGAAACCCGACAGGTGAAAGTGCAGCAGAGGGACTACGTCGTGCCGGTCGCCGAGCTCTAAGAAGCGGTCCCAATCCAGTCCCGCGCGGAGGGCTTCCTCAAGGCGAGTCGTGCGCGCCTCGGACCGTGTCGCCTGGCAGCACAGGCACACCGCACGTCCGGCAAGATCGTCCGTCATGTGGCCTCGGAGGCTACGGGGATCTCTCCGTACATCGCCGCCTGCAGCTCGAACAGGCGGGCGTAGGTACCCCGCGCGGCCATGAGGTCGTCGTGCGCGCCACTCTCTGTGATGCGACCGTCCTCCAGCACGCAGATCCGGTCAGCCATTCGCACCGTCGAGAATCGGTGACTGATGACCAGGACGGATCGATCGCGCGTCAGGCCTCGCAGTGAATCGAATACCGCCGCCTCCGCCTGGGCGTCCAGGGAACTGGTCGGTTCATCCAGAATCAGAAGCCGAGAACCACTGAAGAAGGCACGGGCGAGCGCCAATTTCTGCCATTCGCCCAGGCTCAACTCCTCTCCTCCTGCAAACCACCTACCCAGAAGTGTGTCCGCTCCGTCCGGAAGGCTTGCGATCAACTCCTCGGCCCCGGCGGACCGTAGTGCCTCATTCAATCGCTGGTCATCCGCTTCCTGGTCGATGTCTCCAAACCAGACGTTCTCACGC
>JAZGCO010000017.1:0-5596 GCA_036476995.1 Gemmatimonadota bacterium | reverse complement strand
TATCCGCAGGTGGTCCGACCCCGGCCTGTGCTGACCATGCGCAGGTCGGTGCCGTCCGTCCGCATGGTGTACTGCTGGTCACATGAGCCGCCCCGCGGCGTGGCCTGAAAGATCAGCCGGCTGTCGTCAGCTGAGAAATACGCTTCGGCGTTCTGGCCACCGAACGTGAGCTGGCGCAGGTTGGCGAAATGTATCTCGGACGCGTGGAGGAGATGATCGGCCGATTGGCTGCGAGTGCTGAAACCGAGAGACTCCTGCGGTTCTGTCGCTTCGATGTCCGGCGCGATATCCGTGGACCCGCCAGGTGCCTCTCGATCGTGAGGTCTGGTGGCACAGGCGGTAAGGGTCAGAAGGCCGAGCCAGGCTACGCCAACCGATATCGCGCTCTGACTCAGTCTTCCAACTCGCTCAGGATGGCTGTGGTAACCTGTTCTACGATCTCGCTCCACTCTATCTCCTCCGCCTTGGTAACGGTTACGAAGTTATCGACGATGAGCAGGGCCCGAACGCCTGATATGCCGAACAACCGGGATGCCAACGGGTCTTCGGAAGCAGACGCAGCGTCGAAATAGGATCGACTTTCCTGCGGACTTCCGCACCCGTCGAGGACAAACTTCGCCGCGTGAGGATTGGGCGTACCCACGACTGTGACTGTAGGTTCGGACATACCGGGCCTTCTACCAGGTTGCGGCTCGCCCGCGCCGGCTGCACATCCTGTTTGAAGCGGGCTTCAGCCTGCGGCGACCCAATGTATACGGGCCGTTGGCCGGTCGCACGTTGCTCTAGCCGATGGCAACCCGGGTGCGCGCACGAGAACCGGAAAGACAGGACGCATGCAGCTGCCAGGAATCGTAGCGATGATCTCAGGTGGAACCCAGGGGCTCGGGCTGGCTCTGGCGCGGCGCTTCGGGGAGGAAGGGGCAGCCGTCTCTATGTGCGGTCGAGACTCCGACAGGCTAGCGCGGACACTCGAAATGCTGCGTGAAGAGGGCATCCGGTGCGCTGGCGTTACGACGGACGTGACCGACGAAGAGCAGGTAGACACCTGGTTCGCTGAGACAGCAAGAGCTTTCGGAGAGCTACATGTACTCGTGAACAACGCGTCTATTCTCGGTCCCAGGGAGCCCATCTCCTCCTACGACCCCGAGCAGTGGAGACGCGTCCTCGAAGTGAACCTGACTGGAGCCTACCTGTGCGCTCGGGCGGCGATAGCTCCACTGACTGTCACGCGAGGGTCAATGATACATGTCTCATCGGGCGTGGGGGACCACGGCCGGCCGTATTGGGGTGCATACAGCGCCTCCAAGAACGGGCTCGAGGCCATGTCGCAGATTCTGGCCGGTGAATTGGAGGATGTCGGCGTTCGCTCCAACGTCGTGGACCCGGGCGCCATGCGAACAGAGATGAGAGCGGCGGCTTATCCCGACGAGGATCCCACAACAGTGCCCGTACCGGCGCAGATTGCAGACGTATTCGTGTATCTCGCCTCTGATCGGTCGGCGGACATTTCGGGTCAGCGATTTCGTGCGCGGCACTTCGAACTGCCATAACGGCCGCTGGCCGTTCAAGGGCGAAGCGGCTACCAATCGTAGACGGTCCACCCGCCGCAGTTTTCTCCCGGGCAGGCGAGCCGCACGCGGAACGGGCTCGACCCGCCGCTCGGTGCCGGATGTTTTTCGACGTGCCTGAGCATGGTGGTCCCACAGCGCGGGCACGGCGGTTCTCCGCCTGGAATCGGGCGGCGCCTGTCTTCCGCTTCAAGGCGTGATGACTCGTCGGAACCCAGCAGGAAGTGGGACGCGGGCTCCGGAGATTCGTCCGGCATGCTAATGGGTTCGACCATTCAGTAAGGATAATTGGCTGCCTGTGCGCCTCGCTACTCTGTTCCCTGTGCGGCCCGTGCGCCCGCCAGTACCTGGTGCTATCCTGTGGCAGGAAACTTGAAGGATCGGCCAGCGGGTTTGAATGCGCCTAAAAGTTCGAAAAATCAGCGCTCGGTCTGCGTTCTTGGTCGCGTTGACCCTGCACGGCATCGTGGGCCTGCTGGTCGGCGTCGTCCTGGCAGTCGTGTCTCGGCTGGAGGTGCCAGCGGGAACCGAGCCTAACCTGCTGAGTTCGTTAGGCATGTGGTCGATAGTGGTGTTCCCGCTCGTACTGGGCCTGGTTTCAGGACTGATGGCAGCGGTGGCGGCTTCCCTATACAACGCGGCAGCGTCGGTTGTCGGGGGGCTGCGGATCGAGCTGCACGGACTGTCGATGGATGACCTACGGAAGGTTGAGGACAAGAAAGCTGAGGAGCTGAATGCCGGGGACTGATGACGTGAAATTCTTTACGCTCGAGGAAGCCAACGCCACCCTTCCACTGGTGCGTCGTATCGTCAAGGACGTAGTTGCCGAAGGCCAGCGTGTCGAGGAGTTGCTGGCACGGCTCGAAAAGGGCCGCTCGACCAGCGTGGAACAGTCCGGCGAACTTGCCGATCCCGACGTACAGGTAGTCTCCAGCCGGTCGCCGGAGGACGAGGACCTCAGAGAGGATGTTGCCAAGGCGTCCTCTCAGTTGGAGACGTATCTGGCCGAGCTGACCCAGATCGGTTGTCTTTTCAAGGGCCCGCAGGGTACGGTTGACTTCTATTCCATGATGGATGGACAGGCGATTTTCCTCTGCTGGACACTCGGAGAGGAAGAGATCTTGTACTGGCACGACCTGGAAGCGGGGTATGCAGGGCGCGAGCCGCTCGTGTCGGCGTCCATCCCGGTTCCAGAAATCGGGTATGGCCCAGACAGCTAGGGACGACCGCTCCGCACGTATCCGCAAGCTGGTTACGAGCCACCGGATCCGCAGCCACCAACAACTCCAAGACCTACTCGCCTCGAGCGGGCAGGCGCTCGAGCGGCGGAACGCTCACGCCGGATCGAGCCGATGCGCGGTGGAACAGCAAGTCCATGAGGCCAAGCAGGCTGTCTCAGGGGATGCCAGCCAGGTGCCGGTACCCGGAGCTGCTTAGCCGCTGACGGCCGGATCCTCGCCGACGAGCAAGAGAATTCGCTCCATCGTCGCGCCGATCAGACTGTCCGGCGTTGAGGCTCCCGCAGTCAGCCCTATTTCCACAGGTCCCGCCGGCATCCAGTCCTCGTCTGTGAAACGCTTTTCGCCCATGATCTGCTTGTGGTCGATCGTACCGGCTTCCGGGTCGATGCACAGCGCGCTCTCGATATGGAACGTCCGTGTTCTCTCCGAGCAGAGATGAGCGAGGTGATTCGTGTTACTGGAGTTGTACCCTCCCACCACTATCATGAGGTCGGGCGGATCCACTATCAGTTCCAGGACCGCGTCCTGGCGGTCTTGGGTCGCTGAGCAAATCGTGTCGAAGCTCCTGAAGCGCTCGGGCAGCGACTCCTCGCCGTAGCGGCTGGCGATCGCCTCGCCGATTCTATGCGCGATCGCCAGCGATTCCGAGGCGAGCATGGTGGTCTGATTGGCGACGCCCACACGGCCCAGATGCCGGTCGGGGTCAAAACCATCGGAACACCGCTCCCGGAACATCTGCAAGAGCGCGGCTCCTTCCAGATCACCGCCGATGAATGCGCAGACACGCTCCGTCTCCGCCATGTCTCGCACGATCAGGTAGTGCCCTCCCGGATGCCTCTGGACCTGTGAACTCGTAGCCCGAGTCTCTTCGTGATAGTGCTTTCCGTGAATCAGAGAGGTGAACCCATCACGCGAGTATGTCTCAACTCGCTTCCAGACGTTCAGTACCGACCCGCAGGTGGTATCGACCAGTACGCAGCCGATATTGCGAAGCGCCCGGAAATCGCCCAGGCGGACACCGAACGCCGGAATTATCACCACGTCCTCGGGCACAACTTCGGAAAAGTCGAATGCACCCGAGGAATCGGGAAACAGGAATCGTACACCCATTTCCACGAGCTGCTGGTTGACGTGAGGATTGTGGATGATCTCGCCAACCAGGTAGATACGCCTGCCCGGAAACTTGCGGCATGTTTCGTAGGCGTACTCCACGGCCCGATCCACACCGTAGCAAAAGCCCAGACTTCGAGCCAGCCGAAACCGTAGTCGGCCTACCTGGAGAGTGAAGTCACTGTCCTTGATGGCCTGGACAAGCGCACTTCCGTACTCGGACCGAAGCGCTGGCTGCACCTCGGCCTTGAGGCCGAGGCCGCGCCGAAAATAGGTGTCTTCGGAGTCAGTTTGAGGCAACGTTCAGACCGCCTGCGCCGTGCGTGTTAATGCTGGAGCCCGGCGACCGTATAGCGGCTGCCGTCCCAGTTGAGATACACCGTCGCCGCCTGGTTGGTGGCGCCCGTTGCTCGCTCAGCCGTGATTGCGAGGGTGGCGATCGATGGTAGTCCTTCGCCTACCCGGACTGAGCCGGACTCGGCTGTCGGGACCCGGAGGTTCAAAATACGTATTGTCTGCCGTACCTGGCCAGGCACGGCTCGAGCGTTTCCCTCCGAACGTCGGCTGAGATCGCCGTGTTCGAATTCCCAGACGTATGCTGCGTTATCCGCATTAGGGATCTGTTCACGAATCGCCAGATCATCGAAGGAAACCTCGACTGTGCCGTCATCGGCCACGCGAGTTTCGACATTTTCCACGGGCGTAACGCTGCCGTACCAGTGGCGTACGATCTTGTCGCGACGATGCTGAATTATCCTGGCCAGGGTGTCTGCGGCAACCTGCGTCGGCAGCTGACCCGCCTCCACCGCCGCGACGATCTGTTTGTCGGTGAAAGAAGCCACCAGCTTCGCGCCCCAGTACTTGTCTCGCAGTGTTGCACTGACAAAGGCGCCGTTGGGCCAGTTGGCCTTCCAGTCCTCCGGATCGAACTCCTCGACGGGGAGCCAGCCGAGCGATGGATCTATCAGCTCCTGCTCGGTTCCCTCCCACCCCATCGTGTAGAATCCAAGCGTGGCGATGCGGCCCACCCAGGGCCAGAAGTCGAAGTTGTATTCCATCCCCTCTCGGGCGTTGTGGGGACGGATCGTGCCGCTCCCCAGGGAAGCGGCGAAATCGATCAGGTAGTGGCGCAGGTAACCGGGCGCTACGTAAGCGTCGAGTGTGTTCGCGAACCGCATATCGACGTGGTTCAGCCAGGAGGAGACAACGTACAGTCCGCGCAACTCGCGACGGAACTCGTGGTGATAGTGGTCGTTGGGGTCGTCACCGCGTACGCCCTCGAAGTAGAACGGGCCTTTATCAATACCTGCCACTAACTTGCTGGCCAACGCCAGATACTTGCCGTCGGGCAGTGGGTCCACGAGGTCGAGCACCAAGCTGACGTCGACTTCGGCCATGGGCCGCTTCGTAAAATCGGCCAGCTTGATTGTCGAGCCCTCGCGGAGCCGCAATCGGTCTCGGTCGAAAACAACGATGTAATCTTCGGGCGTGTGGTACCCCGCCGCATGGAACAACCGGTTGGCGATCACGCCTGCAGCGCTGCTCAGGTGCAGGAACCCTTGTGGGTCGAACTTGAACAGGTACGTGTCGCCGCGAGCATCCTGCACGGTGAAGCCCGGAGAAATACCCTGTGCCTTGCCGGCGACTATTTCGATCGTCTGGCTTGTGTCAGGACCG
>JAZGCO010000016.1:0-21339 GCA_036476995.1 Gemmatimonadota bacterium | reverse complement strand
GATCGGGCTACTGGTGCGCGAATTTGGGAACGGAACGGTGCGTTTGGCCCGTCTCCGCCCGGGTGATGAGATCCTCCTTCTGGGCCCGCTTGGACGCCCGTTCCGGTTCGGGTCCGATCAGCCACTGATCTGCGTTGCCGGCGGCGTCGGCCTAGCTCCCTTCTTGTTCCTGCTTGGCGAGGCCCGCCTGGCCGGAGTCGATGTATCTCTGCTCTATGGCGAGCGTGACGCGAAAAGTGTATTCGACCCTGCCATGATCGAGTCGCTGTGTGGAGTGGAGGCAGAGATTTGGACTGAGGACGGAGGCGCCGGGAGAGCCGGCCGCGTGCTCGAGGGATTGGCTCCAGCCCCCGGCGCCGCGGTTCTCGGCTGCGGACCAACCGCCATGCTCCAGGCCCTGTTTCAATTCACGCGCCGGCACGAAATGCACCTTCAGGTGTCGGTCGAGGAGCACATGGGCTGTGGCATCGGAACGTGCCAGGGGTGCGTTGTTCGAGGTGCAAACGGAACCTGGCGCAAGTCGTGCATCGAGGGTCCTGTGTTCAACGCCGCGGACCTCGACTGGGCTCGCTGATGGCCGATTCCGTTCTCGCTCAAACGGTGTTCGGCCTGAGGTTTCAAGGCCCTGTCCTTCTGGCCTCCGGGACTTGCGGCTATGGGCAAGAATACGCAGACCTCATACCTCTCGATGAACTGGGCGGCCTGGTGACCAAGGCCGTCAGCCTCGAGCCACGGGCTGGAAATCCGACCCACCGAATCGCCGAGACCCCCGGGGGAATGATCAACGCGATCGGACTTGCGAACGTTGGACTCGCCAGGTTCCGGGTTGAGAAGCTGCCGTGGCTTCGCGACAACCTGCGGAGGGCTCAGGTCCTGGTGAACGTCGTCGGAGACTCGATGGACGACTTTGCGGCGGTGGTGGCCGGTCTCGACGATGAAGAAGGAGTCGCCGGGTACGAAATCAACGTCTCTTGCCCGAACGTTAAGGACGGCACTCTGTACGGGACTGACGAACAGGCTCTCTCCGAGCTCGTGGCCCGGATCCGCCGCGAAACCGAGCGACCGCTCATTATCAAGCTCACTCCCAATGTTCCGGATATTCGTCTGTATGCACGCGTCTGCGAAGAAGCCGGCGCCGACGGGTTGAGCACGATCAACACGTTTCCAGGGATGTTGATAGACGTGGAGCGGCGCCGGCCCGTGATCGGCAACGTGTCGGGCGGAGTAAGCGGACCGTCCATACTCCCCATGGGCGTTTATCTCACCTGGATGGCGGCCAGCTCAGTGTCCGTCCCGGTCATTGGAATCGGCGGTATCCGATCCGCGGCAGATGCGCTTCAGTACATCCTCGCCGGGGCCTCGTTGGTTCAGATCGGTACCGCTCTCTTCGTGGATCCGGCGGTCGCGGCGGACGTCACGGGGGGCATTGAAGAGTTCGTGCTCCAACAGGCCGAGCGCGGCCTGGCCGAATTGGTAGGTTCTCTTGAGATCCCATCGGCCTAACTGCCTGCCAGTGGACTAGAACTCGGAACAGACAACCGGATCCGGACCGCATGAAACCTGAAGTGATCGTAGCTATCGATGTGCCCGAAGCTGCAGCCGCTGTCGATCTTGTCGGGAAGCTGCCCAGCGACGCGTGGATAAAGATCGGCCTCGAATTGTTCGCTCGAGAGGGGCCGGCAATTGTCAGCCGCTTCGTGGAAGAGGGCCGTGACGTATTTCTCGACCTCAAGCTGCACGACATCCCCAATACTGTGGCCGGGGCGATCCGCAATGTCGCCGCGCTCGGAGCCAGGCTGCTCACCGTTCATGCTAGCGGCGGAGAGTCGATGCTTCGGGCCGCTGCTCAGGCGGCCAGCCAAGCGGGCGACGGCACGCTCAAGCTACTCGCCGTAACGGTGCTCACCTCGCTCGACGACGCCGAGATGGGGGCCATCATGGGACCCGGCGCGAAGGTCGAGGCGGCCGTGGGTCGCCTGGCCGGACTGGCGCGGGAGAGCGGGATTGACGGCGTGATATCCTCGGTAGCGGAATGCCGGGCGGTCAAGCTGTCGTGCGGTGAGCAGTTCCTGGTGGCGACTCCTGGCATTCGTCTTGCCACTGTGGGAGCAGACGACCAGAAACGGGTCGCTACACCCAGCGTCGCAGCACAGGCCGGAGCCGACTTTATCGTTGTCGGCCGGGCCATTTCCGGGGCGGATGACCCCGCGGAAGCCATAAGAAAGGTGCGTGCAGCGCTCGTAGCGGCCTAGCGAATGCCGAAAAACGGAGCGAGGTGAAGCTGTGCGCAGCGAACGTAGCCGGAAAAACAGCGGTTCCCACTGGGGCGTAGCGATGTGCGCCCTCCTGGTATTCGGATGCGCCGGGGCCCAAAAGCGGTACGAACAGGGCCTCGATCTGGAGAACGAGGGGCGATACGCCGAGGCTGCAACCCGGTATATCCAGTCGCTCGAGAAGGAGCCGAATCAGCCTGCCGTGCGCGACCGTCTGCGAAATGTCGGTGGGCTCGCGATTCAGGAGTATCTGGAAGATTCGAGGCTTTCGCACGAATCCGGCTACTCCGTCTCCGCGGCGCAGCAGTTTCACGCCGCCGATCGGCTCCTGGCTGCGGCGTCCGGTGTCGGAGTCTTGCTCCCGACGGCTGATGATTATTCCGTAACCCGAAGCAATCGTTTCGCGGAGGCAGCAACCGAGCTCCTGTACACCGGTGAAAACGCGCTAGCTGAGGGCCGGTGGAGCGACGCCGTAAGCGCCTTCGCCCAGGTCGAGGTGTTCGAACCGACCTTCGACCAGAGTGAGGTGGCCCGCACGTCTGGCGCCGAGGGACTGATCGGCTGGGGCCACGAGGAGCTTCTGACAGGCCATTTTCGAGCCGCCGTCCGGCGGTCTGACGAGGCGCTGGTCTTGCTTGCCGGCCGGGACAGTCGGCTGGTGGCAGACGCCGTCGCCCTGCGTGCGGAGGCTATCGAGAGTGGCACCGTGTGGGTCGCGTTCACACCGATTTTGGACCTGACCACCACCGAGGCCCCATCGCAGGACTTCGCGGAAGAGCTGAACGATATTCTGGAGCTTGACCACTGGTCTCATGCGCCGCTGATGGTGGCCTCCGCCGACCCCATACTCGTTCGGCGCGAACTACGCCGTCATGGCCGCCGCCGGTCTGCTCTGACCGACCACGAGGCCGCCCGCATCGGACGCTCCGTAGGAGTGGATCTGGTACTGGTGGGTGAGCTGGATGAGTTCGATTCGGAAGAGACTAATGTGCGGGAGCGGACGCGGTCGGTGAAGACGCGCGACGGGTCTGACGCCACTTTCACGGAGATCGAAGGCTCGCTCCGAATGGATGTAGGCCTGGAATTCGCCGTGGTGGATACGCACTCTCGCCGAAGGGTCGGCGGCGGCCATGTCCGTGCGTCGGCCAAGGGTGACTTCAAGCGAGGTGAATTCGACGGAGATGTTCGGGATCTGCGGCTATCGCGTGGTCAGCGACGCCTGTTCGAGGAGGACTGGCGGGCCGATCAGTACGCTGCGGTGGAGAACGAGCTCGTCGCCAGGCTGGCGGCAAGAGTGGCCCGTGAGGCATATCGGGACATTTCACGAATCGTCCCGTAGGGAGGAGGGCAGGGGCCTATCCGCCCGCCGCTTACCTGTCGACGATAGTCGCTCCGCCTACTTCCAGCTCGGTCCGCAACTATTGTACTCTAGCTTCCAGTCGATCCAGGTGCGGTAGCTCGTGAAGCGCGGCTCTCCCCATCCCACGTGAGATACGGGCTCGTTGGGTCCGGCGTACGCCTCGCGTACCACCGTATCCACATAGTCCGCCAGCCCGGCCGGAATGTCGTCCGCGCTTCCGGTCCGCGCGGCCAAGGCCAGATACCGGGCCGCAAATGCCAGTTGATGCCGCTGATCATATCTGGATGTACCCGGCCAATCATCACGAACACCAGCCAGGAAGGCCTGAAAATGCTCGCCGAAGGCTGCCTGCCAGTCCGGCACGTTGTTCAGAAAAGCGGCGTGGAGCACAATCTGGCGCTGGCCTACGACCCCGGAATACGCGTTGCGGCCAATCCACGCATCATCGGCAAGTAGCTCCGGCTCAAACTGTGCGCTGAACAGCCGCCGGTCTTCCTGGTCAATCCATACAGCGTCCCCGCCAAACTGGTGGAAGTTGAGCTTTTGCGACAAACGCACCAGTAATCTGCCGTTCTCCACGTTGCGCTGGCTCACCAGATCCCCAGATTCGTACGGATAGAGCGACTCGATCTCGCGATACAGCTGCTCGATACGCGGGCTGTCGATGAGCGCGAGCGAACTGTAGAACGGAGTTCCGGACAGGCGGCTCGGTCCGTATCCCCAGTTCCGTCCCCTGTCCTGGTAGTTCCAGCGGTAGATCCCGTTCGAGCCGTCCATGTAGTTGGTCAGGCGAAACACGCCGACTGAATCATCCGGAGGTGTCAGCACAGCCCCGAACAGCTGACTCTCGATGCCGAAGAGCAGGGCACGATAGTGGGCGGCTCGCCGCGGAGAGTCGAAGCTGGCGTCCAGGAACACCCGGAGGAAGAACGGCCATTTGCCCAGGAAATGACTCACGTCCATCCCGATTCCCGAAACGGGAGCGAGATCGAGCTGGCACGCCGGGTCGTCGGACTCTGCGTTGGCGCACTGAGGTGTGTCGGGGATCCGAGAGTGTCCCGCGTGGCGGTAGTCCGGATGCTCTGACCAACGGCCAGGCTGCAGCAGCCAGCTTCCGCCCTCCCCCCACTCCACGCCGCATGAGGCAAGCGCGAAGGTCTGGTCGCTCATCTCGTCCAGCAGAGTGTCCGGCGGAAGGCCCACCGCGTGACGATAGGATCGAAGGTCCGCTCCCGCCGAGAGTACGAGCAGCTCGTCAGCTGTGGTTGTGCCGATATAGCCTGCCGGCTCCTGCTGGGGGAGGGTGGCCGCAAACACCGGTGCGGCAATGACGAAAGCCGCCGTGATCAAGACACCTACGCCAGCCAGGCCCCTAACCGCAAGACGCTCGAACAGCATTACTTCGTCTCCTTATTCGTAAGGTCCGGCACCCGTTGGCTACGCGCCGGAGACGAGAAAAACGTCATGGTTCTGATACAGTATCCACACAGCCATGATAACCAAGAACACGGCGAATGATCGGCGCAGGCCGCGCTGAGAAAAATGACGCACGAGGCGGGTGCCGACCAGAATGCCGATCGACGCGACGGCCGTAAACAGTCCCAGAAAGACCCAGTCCACGTGCACCAGGGCCAGATATCCGGCGAATCCGGTAGCCGATTTCAGGGCAATGATCAGCAGCGATGTTCCCACCGCATCCTTCATGGACAGGCCGGCCAGCAGCACCAGCGCCGGCACGATCATGAAGCCGCCGCCCACGCCTACAAGTCCGGTAAGGACGCCCACAACGAGTCCTTCAACCGCTATCGCCACCGACTTGGCGCCGCCCAAGTCCGGCGGCCGGCTCTCATCAGCCGGCGAGTTCGAGGGCCCGTTCCGGAACATCAAACCCGCACCTACGAGCATGACCATCGCAAACAGGGTCAATTGGGCGGAGCCGCTGAAGTATACGGACAGCCGGGCGCCAGCAAACGTCCCCACCATCGCCAGCGGCGCAAAGATACCCGCCACCCTCCATGACACCCTCCCATGGGCTGCGTGTGTTATGGTACCGACCAGCGCGGTGGCTCCTACGATGGCCAGGCTCATGGCGATCGCCTGTTTGGGCTCGAATCCGGCCACGTATACAAGAATGGGCACAGCGAGCGTGGAACCTCCGCCTCCCAGGAGACCCAGCGAGACGCCGACCAGGAAGCCGAAGGCAATGGCGAGTATGCTCATAGGGTGCCATGGTACGGGACGCGCCGGAGGCCCACCAGACAAACCGCAGCAGAGAAAGACCGCCAGTATGGCTCTAATTGGATACGCACGACAGTCGGAGATTCCGGCCGAGGACGAGGTTCCGGACCAGGACAACATCGTGCAGATCCACAGGGTTCATAGCCGCGTGATGCGGCAGCACTTCGATCTGTATGTCGAGCTGATGAGGGCGCGGGGCCCTTTGCGCCGGGAACAACGCGAGATGATCGCGGTGGCAGTGTCAGCCGCGAACGACTGCCACTACTGAATTGTCCACCACGGGGCGGGGCTCCGTGAAATCATGAGAGTGCGGGGAATGCCGGAGGATGAGCGGGACATTCTGGTGCGGGCGCTATCGGAAGACTATGCGCGCGCTGACCTTGCGGCGGCTGATCGGGCCATGCTGGACTACGCGGTCAAGCTCACGCACACGCCGGGAGCCATGAACGCCGAGGACGTAGCGCAGCTTCGTGAGCAGGGTTTCGACGATCTCGCCATCCATGACATCTGCGCGATCACGGCCTATTTCGGGTTCGTGAATCGGATGGCCGACGGACTGGGAGTGGAACTTGAGCCTCGATTCGCCGACCAGCCTGCTCCGTGAGCTTTGAACTCGCTCACAGCATCGATCTTCTGGAGCGCTGACGTCTTCGAAGCGCTTCGGGCCCAGAATCTGGTCTATCTGCGATCCCTGGACCTGGACGATACCGACCTGGAGCGGACTGGAGAGTACCCGGAGCTGGGCATGGTCACCCTTCAGCAGCAGCTCGCCGCCCGGGTCGTGCACGACCTGTCACACGTGGCCCAGATCGCACGGGTCCAGGCCAGGACCTACCGGAGCCACATCGGACCGTGGCCGGCCTACCTCCCGCTGGTGGACCGGTAGGGGGACTCTGCGGTCTCACCGGAGACTGAAGAACCGCCAGTACAGCAGTCCATTGAACAGAAGCAGCGCCGCCGCCAGCCACAGATGGATTGAAGAGTAGTTAGACGGATACAGGATGCCTCCGAGGTAGTGATCCATGAATCCGCCCTCATAGCCGTCCTGTCCCGCCAGTCGACGCAGGTTCTGCTCGAGTGGCGTGAGCGGGCATGTCCAGCTGCGAATCTCGATCAACACGCCGTAGGCCAGCACCGGAAGGTGAACCCATGCGGCCACGGGAAAACGGAACACCAGCACTCCGCCCAGCGCGACGAACAGCATAAACGCCAGATGGGAAAGGAGAACCACGTCTGCCAGGATTGCATGCCACATGTGCAGCAGTGTGGGCTCGGCACGGGCCGGGGGCAAGGTCGAGTTGACCGCGGGTCGAAGACGGCCATGTTGGTGCGCTATGAGAAGCGTCGCCGCCATACCGCTGGGAGTGCTCGTACTGTTCGCGGCCGCGTTCGCGACTAGCTATGTGTTCGCCGCCCTCGGCATATCGAACCGCGGGCTGGTTGGGCCGACATATACGGCAGTCACCTGGGGTGCGGGCTTGGCGGGGCAGGCACTGGCCGGGTATGCCGCGGCCCGCGCGGCGGGCCAGGCTCCGTACGCGCACGCGATCGGAGTCGGAATCGTCGTAGTGGCCATGGCCCTCGGACCCAACCTCCTCCAGAGCGTTCCCGATCAGTGGACCGTCGAAGCTGCCGGAGTTTACCTGCCTCAACTTCCCGGGCTGCTTGCGGGAGCCTGGATCGTGTCACGACGAGGCGTTTGAAACAGCGAATATCAGCCTCCCGTAAAGAAATACACCAACCGTAAAGGAAAGAACCCAATGACCGATGACCAGGACAAGTCAGGTAAGTACGACGACGTTCTCGAGGATCTGAAGACCCGGCGCGATGAACTGCGGGTTCGGATGAACCTGGCCGGCAAGGAAGCCAGGGAAGAGTGGGACAAGCTGGAGGAGAGGTTCGACAGCCTGCGCGGCCGGATGACCCCGATCGGCGACGCCGCCAGCGAAACGTTTGACGACGTCGGCCAGGTGCTCGACAAGGCAGCCGAAGAGCTCAAGAAGGGTTATGAGCGCCTAAGAGGCATGTTCTAGCCTAGATGGTTGTCGTGACCTCGCGCTGCGCGCGCGTGTGGGCGCTCTGGTCCAGCACCTGCTCCGCAGGTCCGTCGGAAAAGGCTCCATAACATGCCTTCTGCATGCCCACGATGCCCTCCTCCATCCAGCAGTGACCGCCGTCCAGCACCTTACGAGCGGTCTTATAGAGCATGACATCATCGTTATGGGCCATGTCGTGGAAATGCTGCTCTATCCGGCGTCTGGCCTGGCGGCAGAACAGATCAGCGAGTTCTACCGCCTCGGCCGCATGCGGAGATCCGGTCCGCCGGAACATCTGCGCTCGGCACGCACTGGCAGTGATAGCGAAAAGTTCAGCACCGATGTCCACAGCGCGAAACAACAACATTTGTCTCCGCTGCAGACCGGCCCCGTGCCGGATCATCTTGTGGAATAGCGTCCGCGCGAGCCGCCGCGAAGCGCGCTTTACGAAACGAATGTGTCCCTTGAGCGAACCGAACTCACTTCCGATTAGATCGAATCCGAACCACTGCTTCGGGTACCACATGGCATAGAAGAGACCGACCTTGGGTAGCTGAGCCAGCTTTCCGGCCACGCTGAGATCTCCCTCGACGAGTTCGCCGGCGACCTGGAGATGCTTGTCCACCGCCTCGCGCGCGATAAACAGTCGCATGATCTCACTCGACCCCTCGAATATTCGGTTGATGCGGAAGTCTCTGAGCATCCGCTCTACCGGAACCGGCGCTTCGCCTCGAGCCTTGAGCGAGTCCGCCCGCTCGTAGCCTCGTCCACCGCGGACTTGGAGCGCCTCGTCGACCATCATCCACCCAACCTCCGTGTTGAACAGCTTGGCCATCGCCGCTTCGAGCCGGATGTCGAACTCACCGCGGTCCACCATCAAGGCTGCCAGTTCGGCCACCGATTCCATAGCAAACGTGTGCGAGGCCATAAACGCGATCTTCTGCGCCACCGCCTCGTGCTTGCCGACGGGCTGACCCCACTGGATGCGCTCCGACGCCCACTCGCGGCAGATCCGGATGCAGGTCTTGCCCGTTCCCACGGAGACGGCTGGAATCGAAAGTCGGCCCGTATTCAGCGTGATCAGGGCAAGCTTCAGGCCCTTACCTTCGCCCCACAGAAGATTCTCTACCGGAACCTTCACGTTCGTGAACCGAAAGTTTCCGTTCTCGATTCCGTGGATGCCCATGAAGTGGTTGCGCTGAGTGAGTTCAACACCCTCCCAGCTCGTCTCTACGACGAAGGCCGAGATCTTTCGACTGCCCGGGTGCCCGGCCATGACCACCAGCAGTTCGGCGATCGTGCCGTTCGTGGTCCACAGTTTCTCGCCGTTCAGGATGTAATGGCTGCCGTCGTCGCTCAGCACCGCCGTCGTGCTGAGGCGGGCGGGATCCGACCCGACGTCCTCTTCGGTGAGCGCGAACGCAGAGATAGCGCCAGCCGCGCAGCGAGGCAGGAACTTCTTCTTTTGCTCATCGGTCCCAAACAGCTTCACCGGCTGTGGCACCCCGATCGATTGATGGGCCGACAGGAGAGCGACGAGACTTCCATCCACGCTCCCGAGTAGGGTCATTATCTGATTGTACTCAGTCTGATTGAAACCATGGCCGCCGTACTCCTGCGGAATCTTCAGTCCGAAGGCTCCCATCTCCTTCAGCCGGTCGACTACGGCCTGGGGAATCTTCCGGTCGCGGTCGATCTTCTCGGAGTCCACTTCGGTGCGCAGGAAGGTGCCCATCTCATCCAGAAACTGGCGGCAGCGGTCGCCGATAAAGTCCTTCGGATCGGGGTACGGGTGGACCAGATCGAGCCTGAAGTCTCCCAGGAAGAGGTCCCTCAGAAACGTGGCCCCGCCCCAGCGACTCTCTCTCGCGCCTTCGGCTACCTGCCGCGCCTCGGCTTCACTTACGTGGACCTTGCCTGGCGTCTTGCTCTCAGTCTGATTCCGCTCGTCGCTCATATCTGTTTCGTCCGAATACGTGGTTCATCAGTCTCTTGCGCTGGCCGCTGAAGATTCGCGTGCCACCTGCAAACCTAGGGGGACTGGCGGCTATTTCCAATCCTTCCGTGCCCACTTCGGACGGCTGGAGGCGTGTTCCGCCCACTCGTGCCATCCAGCGCCGCGGCCACCCACTCCCGGGCCACAACCCTGTAATCCCTGCCGTCCACGTCCACGGCTCGGTTGAGTCGCCGCATGTCCGTAGTTGAGATCCGGGCATCCAAAGAGCGGAGTGTCTCCCGGAGTCCGGGGAAACGCTCCAGCGCATCTTCCCGTACGACCGGCGCGGCGTAGTACGGTGGGAAATAGGCCCGGTCGTCGCTCAACATCCGAAGATCCAACAGCTCTATCTGGCCGTCAGTAGAATTGCCTGCGATGAGATCGACCGCACCCGATGCTAGTGCGCGGTACGTTAAACCTAGGTCCATCACGCGTGGTGAACGGGCGAATTTCAGGTCGTATCGATCGGCAAGGCCTGCGAACCCGTCGGCCCGCTCGACAAATTCGTACCCGAATCCGGGTGTCCAGCCTGGCGTATGATCGGCTGCGCTGGATATCGAAGTGAGCCCGAGTGAGTCGGCGGTAGCCCCTCTGACCAGGATGGCGAACGTGTTCTCGAAACCGAAGGGCTCGGTCCATACGAGTCCGAACCGGCGGGTGTATTCTCGGCGAACAGCGTCCAACACGTGCTGGGGTGAGCGCGGTTCGTCCCGCTCCAGGATCGCACTCAAGGCCGTACCCGTGTACTCGACGTACATATCGATATCGCCAGCCACCAGCGCCTGATGGCAGATGAAAGTTCCTCCCAAGTGGAGCCGGCGATCGACTCTGATCTCGGTCGTGCTCTCGACCCACTGCGCTACCAACTCTCCAAGGAGGTCCTGTTCCGTGAAGTTCTTGGATCCGATGACCAGGGAGGAGGTGCCTGAGGAGCACGCGAACAGCGGACCGAGGCCTGCGAGGGCCGCCACTAAGCGGCAACCAGCAGCTAGCTTCGCCACGTCGACCACCTTTTTTCGAGGGCCCCCAGGCCCGCGTCTGCCAGGAGGGCGAGTAGAGCCGCCGGGATCGCGCCGGCAAGGATCACCTGGTTGTCGACCATGGCCAGACCCTGGAAGATGAACACGCCGAGGCCACCAGCACCGATCGCTGCCGCAATGGTAGTTACGCCGATTCCGATGACCGTTGCGAGGCGCACGCCGCCCATCATGACTCCCAGGGCAAGCGGGATCTCGACTCGCCGAAGTAACTGACGGTCGGTCATGCCCATGGCTATAGCCGCCTCGCGAACCGCCGGATCGATACTTCGGATGCCTTCGTAGCTGTTACGGATGATGGGCAGCAGCGCGTAAGCGACCAGTGCCACGATGGCCGGTTTCGCCCCGATCCCTCCCACCATGGGGAGCGGTATCAGGAGTCCCAGCAGAGCGAGGCTCGGAATCGTTTGCAAAATGTTGGCGCTCCCCAGGATCCCTGCGCGCAGCGGCGCGCGGCGCGTCAGCAGAACGCCGAGCGGCACGCCGATCGTGACCGCGATCGCGGTCGAGCCCACGACCAGGAGGATGTGCTCCCACGTTCGCAGGAGCAGCTCGCCCCGAATTCCCACGAGATACTCGACGAAGCCCACTAGGTCGGCGTACCGTTGGTGCCGTGCAAGAACTCACGCGCGATGGGAACGTTCGAGGCACGCAGCTCTTCCGGCGTGCCCACGAAACGCAGACGACCTGCCTCCAGAAGCGCGATACGGCTCCCGAGGGCCAGGGCCTCACGCACGTCATGCGTCACAAACAGGAGCGTCTTGCCCAGCTCGGCACTCAGGGCCCGAAACTCGTCCTGAAGCTGCCGGCGCAGGAGCGGGTCGAGGGCTCCGAACGGCTCGTCGCACAGAAGCACGGGTGGGTCCGCCGCTAACGCCCTGGCGATGCCAACGCGCTGCCGCTGCCCTCCGGACAGTTCCCGGGGATAGCGGCCGCGCAGTTCCTGCTCCGGCAGGCCGACACGGGCTAGCAGTTCCGTGATCCGGGTCTCCCGCTCCTGCTCCGGCCAACCGAGAAGTTCCGGTACCAGGCCCACATTCTGAGCTACCGTCATGTGGGGCATCAGCCCGACTTCCTGAATCACGTACCCGGTCTGCCGGCGAAGCTCGATCGGGTCCCAGGTGCGAACGTCGTGCCCACCAACAATGATCGTGCCGCTAGTGGGGTGAAGGAGAGCATTGACAAGACGTAGAGCCGTCGATTTTCCGGAGCCGCTGGGACCAAGGAGGACCAGGGTCTCGCCGGGAGCGATCGCGAGGTTCAGCCCTCGCAGCGCGTTTGTGGTGCCCAGCCGGACGGACACCTCACGGAACTCGATGCCCCATCCCGGGCTTCCGGCCTCGAACCCTTTCTTCGATAAGGCTCTCAGTCTCCGCTCCTAACGTTTTCTTTTCCTCAACCGTCAAGGAAACCAGCTGGACGCGTTCGCTTTCGACCACCACCTCCCTCCCGGAGGCATGGACCTATTCTAACATTCCACCACTCACCCTGTGCTACGCCATTACCCGTTGGTTATTCGGGGCTTTGCTGGCCCGCGGGCCTCGGGTAGGTTCCGGGCCTCGGGGCCGGTTCGTTCGCGACCAGCCGGCACAAGGAGGGGATCCGTCACAGCAAACGGAATCAGCGAATGAGTGCAAGTCAACCCGGCCCGTCGCCGGCTGCCGGCAAGGGCGGCGGCCCGAAGGCCGCGATCCGTGAGGCGCTGGAGTCGGAGCGCGCACGCACGCTACAGCTCACCGGGCCTCTCAGTTCGGACGCGCTCGTACGTCAACACAGTCTGCTGATGAGTCCCATCGTCTGGGATCTGGGACACATCGCCGCGTTCGAGCAGTTGTGGCTGGTGGAGCGCCTGGACGGAATCTCGAACGAGTCCAGCCTCGAGGGAACGTATGACGCGTTTCGCACTCCTCGATCCGAACGCGGAGATCTGAACCTGGCTGACGGACAGGCAGCCGCGGATCACATGCACGAAGTCAGAGAAGCGGCCATGGCCCGGTTTGAATCTGTCGATCTCACCACGGCCAGCCGCCTGCTCCAGGATGGATTCGTGTATGACATGGTCCGGCAACACGAGGCGCAGCACCAGGAGACGATCCTGCAGACCATACAGCTCATGGAGAGCGAGGACTACGATCCTGCCGAGCGAATGTCCCTTCCTGAGCCTGACGCACCTGTTTCTCCCGAGGCCGCTCGTGAGATGGTTCGAGTACTCGCTGGAGAGTTCGACCTGGGCGCTGCGCCGGGCGGATTCACATATGACAACGAGAGGCCACGACAGAGCGTAAACGCGGGCGAGTTCAAGATAGGTCGCTACCCCGTGTGCAACAGAGACTACCTGGATTTCGTGCTCGGTGGAGGGTACGGCGATCGCTCCCTGTGGACCGACGAGGGCTGGGCGTGGAAAGAGCAGGAGGACCTGGTAGCTCCGCTGTACTGGCGGCCCGACGAGTCGGATGACCCGGAGGGCCTGGGCTGGTCGCGCCGGACATCGCTCGGGACCGAGACTCTCCGCCCCGACCACCCGGTCATCCACGTGTGCGGCTACGAAGCCGAGGCCTACGCACGGTTTCGCGGCTGCCGGCTCCCGACGGAAACGGAGTGGGAAAAGGCGGCGGCCTGGGACCCAAAGACCGGACAGTCCCGGAGATACCCCTGGGGGAGCGCCCGGCCTGATGTCGATCTGGCCAATCTCGACCAACTGGGTTTCGGTGTCGCTCCGCTCGGAGCGTATCCGCGTGGCGTGAGCGCCCTGGGCTGCGAGCACATGCTGGGTGACGTGTGGGAGTGGACATCGAGCACATTCAAGGGGTACGACGGATTCGAACCTTTCCCGTACGCCGAGTACTCGGAGATGTTCTTTGGTGATGAGTACTGGGTGCTTCGTGGCGGATCGTGGGCCACCCGGCCAAGCGTGGCCCGAAACACGTCCCGAAACTGGGACTATCCGAAGCGGCGCCAGATCATGTCCGGCATTCGGCTGGCGCGAGACACCTGAGCCTGAGAGACGCGTGAGCACTGAACAGCAAGCAACGGAGACGAGTCTAGCCGGCGAGAGTATCGTTCTGCGCGACACGATGGAGCAAGACGATACTCCGTTCGACCTGGCGGCTGACGCTCGGGCTGGTCTCACAGGGTCGAGGAAGACTCTCTCTCCCAAGTATTTCTACGATGCTCGCGGCTCGGAACTCTTCGAGCGAATTACCGAATTGCCCGAATACTATCAAACGGTCACCGAAAAGCGGATTCTGGAGCGTTGCGCGCCGGGCCTCGTGGAGCGGCTGCGGCCACGAGTTCTGGTCGAGTTCGGGTCAGGGAGTTCGTACAAGACACGAGTGCTCCTGGACGCGTTCCGCGACGCTGGGCTACTACACGGATACGGTCCGCTCGAAGTCAGCGCGGACGCGGTGCGCACCGCCGCTGAGGCGCTGATCGCCGACTATCCGGGTCTCCTGGTGGAGGGAGTGATCGGCGACTTCGAGCACCCGCACGAGCTTCCGTTTCCGCGTGAGCGCCGACTTCTGGCCTTCCTCGGATCCACGATCGGGAATTTCGAACCGGAGGTCGCAGCCGACTTTCTACACAGCGTGGCCGCTCGCATGTCGCCCGGCGAAGGATTCCTCATCGGGTTCGACCTTGTGAAGGACCGGGAGACCCTGGAGGCGGCGTATAACGATGCGGCCGGTGTAACGGCCGAATTCAACCTCAACATGCTGCGGATTCTGAACCGGGAACTCGGGGCCAACTTCGATCTCGAGAGCTTTCGGCACCGGGCTTTCTACAACGAGGAGGCCAGCCGAATCGAGATGCATCTGGTCTCGCGGCGTTCCCAGCTCGTTACGCTGCCGGCGATCGAGCTGGAAGTGGATTTCGCCGACGGAGAGACTGTTCGCACCGAATTGAGCCACAAGTACACCCGCGAGTCGGTTGAGTCTCTACTCTACCAGGCGAGGCTGAATCTGGTCGAATGGCAGACGGACCCGGACAATCTGTTCGCTCTTGGCCTGGCGTGCCCGGAATTTCAAATCGCTTAGCTGGAGACTAGAGCTGCCGGACCTCTTCGATGAGTCGGCCAATCGAGTCGGCCGCGTCACCGAACAGCATCATCGTCTGCGGCCGATAGAACAACTCATTGTCGATGCCGGCGAAACCGGGGCTGAGACTCCGTTTCATCACCAGGCAGTGGGCCGCCCGGTCAACTTCGATGATCGGCATGCCTGCGATCGGGCTCTCAGGCTCGTCCCTCGCCGCAGGGTTCACGACATCATTGGCGCCCACGACGACCGTCACATCGGTGCCAGGAAGTTCCGGATTGATATCGTCCATCTCATACAGCTGCGTATAGGGCACGTTGGCTTCGGCCAGCAGCACGTTCATATGTCCGGGCATTCGGCCGGCCACCGGGTGGATCGCGTACTTGACCTGGACTCCCCGCTTGCTGAGGAGGTCGGCCAGCTCCCGGATCCGGTGCTGGGCCTGGGCCACCGCCAGCCCGTAGCCAGGTACGATGACGACGGTTCGTGCGTAGGCCAGCAGCATGGCGGCGTCTTCTGCCTCCACGGCGTTCACATCGGCCCTGGTTCTCTTCTCGCCCGGTTTTGCACCGCTTCCGCCGCCCGCCGCGGCTCCGAAGGCTCCGAACAGCACATTGGCGAGCGATCGGTTCATTGCCTTGCACATGATCCGGGTAAGAATCAGCCCGGAGGCCCCGACCAGCGCGCCGCTGATGATGAGGACGTTGTTGCTCAAAACGAAGCCCGCTGCTGCAGCTGCTAGGCCCGAGTACGAGTTGAGGAGCGAGACGACGACTGGCATGTCCGCGCCGCCGATCGGAATGACGAGTAGAACGCCGAGCAACAGAGCCGCCGCCGATAGCACCAGATACAAGTCCCGGCTCGGTGCCCCGATCACGATTAAGACCGACACGGCAAGGATTCCCGCCGCGAGCAGTGCGTTGAAGCTCCTCTGGAGCGGGAAAGAAACGGCTTTCTCGGATACCACGCCCTGCAGCTTTCCGAACGCGATCATGGAGCCGGAGAACGTGACCGCGCCGATCAGCGTGCCCGCTGCGATCGAGATGCTGGCATCGAGGGGCAAAGCGCCTGCGGCCGCAGCCGTGCCGCCATTCGCTGCCAGGTAGCGAAGGTACTCTGCCGTGGCGACGAGTCCGGACGCGGCTCCCCCGAACCCGTTAAAAATGGCTACCATCTGCGGCATGGCCGTCATCTGAATGAGCCTTGCCAGCAGCAGCCCGATCAGACCTCCGGCAGCCAGCCCGGCGATGATCCAGGTGTAGCTGAGGATGGACCGGTCGATGAGTGTGGCCACTACCGCGAGCAACATGGCAGCGGCCGCCAGCTGGTTCCCGCCCCGCGCCGTGTCAGGGGAGCCAAGACGCTTGATTCCCAGGATGAAGAGCACGGCGGACAGCAGATATCCGAGCTGTATGACTTGAGCGACCGTAGCTTCGCTCATCCGGCGTCAGCGCCTTCGCCGCCCGGTCCGGGCTGCGGTTCGGTTCGCCGCTTGAACATCTGCAGCATTCGGTCGGTTACGAGGAATCCGCCCACCACATTGATCGTGGCCAAGACAACAGCCACGAAGCCAATCACCGTCATAGTCGTGGACTGGCCGGTACCGGCTATGAGCAGCGCCCCCACGATCGAGATTCCGGAGATCGCGTTGGCTCCCGACATCAGCGGTGTATGAAGCGTAGGCGGCACCTTGGTGATGAGCTCGAACCCGGTGAACATGGCGAGCACGAAGACATACACACTGACGAGGAGCGTTCCGGTCATGTTCTCACGCAGCCATCGTGGGTAACGCACGTCGCGGCCGTGATCTCGTCCTCGAGGTCGATCGTCAGGTCTCCCTCTGGGGCCAGATGTTTGAGCAGCGCCGATACGGTGCGGCTGTACATCTCGCTCGCGTGCACAGGGAGAGCCGTGGCCAGGTCCAGTGCACCGAGGATCTTCACACCATCGCGCTCAACATTCTCTCCGACCACGGTCAACTCGCAGTTGCCGCCCGTCGCCGCCGCCAAATCCACGATTACGGATCCCGGGCGCATAGCCGCCACCATGTCGGCGGAGATCAGTCGCGGCGCGGCGCGTCCCGGCACAGCCGCCGTGGTGATGACCAGGTCCGCGCCCGCGACGTGCTTGGCCAGGAGCTGCTGCTCCTGTTCCTGCTCGTCGGCGGTGACCTCGGCCGCGTACCCGCCCTCCGTCTCCAGGTCTGCCGCTTCCTCGGCCTCCCATTCCACGAAACGAGCGCCGAGACTCTCGACTTGTTCCTTGGCCACGGGCCGGATGTCGAACGCCTCAACCACTCCACCTAGCCGTCGCGCCGTGGCTATAGCCTGGAGCCCCGCGACTCCAGCGCCAATCACGAATACGTTGGCTGGCGCGATAGTGCCCGCCGCCGTGGTGAGCATGGGAAGAAACTTGTTCATGGCTACGGCACCGTGGAGTACGGCCGAATATCCCGCCACCGTGGCCATCGCGGACAGCGCGTCCATGCGCTGGGCGACCGTGGTGCGGGGCATCAGCTCCATGGCCAGCGCGGTCACACCTCTCTCAGCCAGGGCAGACAGCACTTCGGGCTGGCCTCCGGGCTTCAGAAACGATATCAGAACGATGCCTTCCGGCAGGCGATCGATGTCCGCCGCCACATCAGGCCGTGGTCCCACGACCTGCACCACCACGTCAGCTCCGGTGAACAGCGACCCGGCGTTAGGTGCGATCGTGGCTCCTGCATCGCTGTACTCGGCGTCGCTGAAGGCCGCGGAAGCTCCGGCGCCGCTCTCGACGACGATTTCCGCTCCGGCCGTAATCAGCCGGCCGGCCGCGGCAGGCGTGATGGCCACTCGCGTTTCGCCCACCGCTCGTTCTGTAGGTACGGCCACTCGCATCGACGCTCTCCGGTCCGCCGGGTCCAAGGTGCGCTACTCGCCACTGATTGCCGGTGAATTCGCGCCTGAGAAGCCCGGGGTGGGCTGCGCGGCGCGCCCAGCCTAACAGGTGATCGCGCCTGAAGGTAGTCCGCTACCAGGTCGCCGTCCGCTCGCTTGACACTTTCGTGCTTCCGGCGCATACAATTGAGAGGAAGCACGGTATTGCCGCCTGAAGCCCGTACCAGGCCGTGGCTTGCACCGTGCAGTCGAGCCAGGAACCCGATCTTCAGAGGTCTTCGTGTCCAAAGCCGCGAGAAGCAGAATCAGAGTCACAAGCAGCGCCATACTGTTAGCCGCCGCTTTCGTGCAGCCATCGTGTGCGGGCGCCCAGAGCGCAGGTTCAGATAAGCCGGCCGCCGCGCAAATCGAGGAGGCTGTGGCGGCAGCGCCGGCTGCGCTTCGGGCTGGCGCAACCGTGCTTGGGTACGGCGGCGCGGCTCGTGAGGAGGACCCGCTGACAGTCATTCGCGAGGGCAGCAACGAGATGATTTGCCTGGCCGACGATCCGGCTCGGGAAGGTTTCCACGTAGCCTGTTACCACCAGGACCTCGATCCGTTCATGGCCATTGGTCGCCGGGCCGAAGCGGCTGAGAAGAGCCGGGCGGAGGTACAGAGCGACCGATATGCGGCCTTGGAGAGCGGTGATCTTGTAATGCCGGGTCCAGCGATGCTGTTCTCAATCACAGCAGATGAGGGGGCTTTCGACGCTGCCACCGGCCAGACTGCCGGTGCCCGCCGGCTGGCCGTTGTGTACGTGCCCAACGCCACGCCCGAAGAAATCGGTCTTCCGGCCCAGCCCGAGGGCAACACGCCCTGGCTCATGCTTCCGGGAACTCCATGGGCCCACATCATGATCAGCCGGTAGGGAAGGCCCGAATCGACTTGGCTCAAATCACCCGGCATCAGATCTGCGCCACGCTGCTTGCGGCGCTTCGCCACGAGGGACTCGGGGTCCGCGACCTGTTTGAAGGACGGCAGGAGCCCGCGTCGTGGTTCTTCCGCTGCCTGGCGTTTGACCAGTCCGAGCTCGACATAATGGAGTCGGGCGCCATCGAGTCCCTGCACGCTCCGTCCGCCATGGTCGAGCTTCTCCTGGACGAAGTCGCCCTGGCCGGGGCTAATCTCGGCGCGGACGGAATCGCCACGTATCTGGCGATCAGTGGTCCGTACCAGGAGGAGGCCGATCCGCTCCTGGGGGCGCTTCCCGAGGCACCGCTAGGCCTGGATCTCCAGTTTCACCCGGAATCCCTGTTGGGCTACCTGAACCTGGACATCGCTCCTCCCACCCTGTGGCTAGACGAGAGGGAGGCTGACCCTCAGGCCAACGAGCGGCTGGCCGGGATGCTGGCAGAAATGGCCCAGGACATCGGGACGGACAGTGATACGGTGGAGGTGCACATCGAGGGTGCGCTCGACGCCACCGAGGGCTGGGCCGACACGTCGCGCGTTCGGCCCGCCGGAGTGTCGATCCACTTTACGTTCGAGATTCCGCTGCCCGGGGTCAACGAGCGCGAACTGGGCCACCATTTCGCGTCGTCCGCCAGGACTGCGTCAGCGGCGCTGGAGCGTATGCGAGGAGTGTTTGAACGGCCGACCTAGCTGATCAGCGTAGCGACGGCAGCTGCGGGAGTCGCGTCCGGCTACTCCTTGGTCCAGACGGCGATGACCCCGCAGCCGTTGTTGCGGTTCGAGAACTCGACCGGTGCCGAGGCGACGCCCGAGTAGACCTCGACCGCCATCAGATCCTGGGGCGAGATGTCGTCGAACTCGAATGCAGGCATCGGCATGCCGTCTAGGTACACCATGGGGTTACAGGCGGACAGGCCGCGTCCGATCCTAATGTTCGAGCGGCCGAGGCGAACGGACGTCACGATCAAGCCTGGGATTCTCCGCAGCACGTCCGCCGTCCGCTGAGGGGCGATGCGCTCGATGTCCATCGGGCCCAGGAAGTGGCCGAACCCGCGGGCCCGGCGCTCCTCGAAGCGGGCCAGCTTGCCGGTGGCCCGCAGGGGCCCCACCTCGACCGTAAGCTCTGCCAGCTCCAGCACGCTTGGCGTCAGCAGGAACACGGCCTGTGTCAGGCGCTTGCCCAGGATGTCAATGAGTTCATGGTTATGTTCGTACCCGAGGTACCGGACCTCGACCGAATCCGCGCCTGGGTCGAGGTCTTCGATGCGAAAGTAGCCCGAAACGTCGGTGAGAGTCGAGCGTCCCGATCCGAGCATGATGACCTGCGCGCCTTCCAGCGGCTCGCCGCTCTGGCCCGAGTACACGACACCCGCGAACACTGTCCGTCTCGATTGGGCTCCTGCCTCGCCAGCGAGAAAAGGGTCCAGCGACAGGGCCAGCCACGCGGCAAGCATGGCCACAGCCCGCAGAATTGATCGTTTCCTAGTCTTCCACATCGTATGCGATCCCACCTTGCATCCACACGCCACGCTGCCATAGAATCCGGATCCAGAATATCCGGCAGAAGGGGACGTGGGCGCAACAAATGTAGAAACACGGTTCCACCTGCATTCCCCAAGCGAAGACGGCGCCTGTCCCGCCGGCGCTAAAGACAAGGAGATCGTGTCGCTGAACAGACCGATCGCCGGTTGGAGTTCGGCCAATCTGCCGACGAGTGTCCATAGGTTCCAAACGTGACGCAACTGGAGGGCGTGATGAGACGGAAACTGGTACTAACTGTTGCACTGATCCTGGCCTTTGCTGTTCCTGATGCCGTAGCGCAGCAGCGCGCGGTGACAGGAACGGTGACGGACGCTTCCACGGGCGCACCCGTGGCCAGCCCCCACGTGACTGTAGAAGGCACGGGGATCGGTACGGTAGGCAACTCCGATGGCCACTTCGTGCTCGGTGGCGTCCCCGACGACCGCGACGTGACACTGGTCGTGGACCGGATCGGGTACAAGGAGACGCGAGCGCTCCTGCCTGTCGGCGAGCGCTCGGTCGAGATCCAGATGGAAGCCGACCTGCTTCGGCTCGAGGATCTGTTAGTGACCGGCCTCACCACCAGCGTGCGGCGCCGCAATCTCGCCAACGCGGTGGCCTCAGTCAGCGGGGAAGAGCTGAACGGGGCTCCGGCGCCGACGCTGGAGAACGCTCTGCAGGGCAAAGTCGCTGGGGCCGTGATTACCAGGAACTCGGGTGCTCCCGGCGGCGGCACGCAGGTGCAGCTACGTGGGGTTTCGTCCATTAACGTCACAGCCGAGCCCCTGTATGTGGTCGACGGCGTGCTCGTGAGCAACGTGGCGATCGCCTCGAACCAGAACGCGCTGACAGCGTCGACCGGCGGCTCCAATCCGTCGCTGACTCAGGACGGGCAAGTGAATCGGATCGCCGACATCAATCCCGAGGATATCGAAAGCATCGACATCCTCAAAGGTGCCTCGGCCTCCGCGATTTATGGGTCGAAAGCCAGCAACGGTGTGGTCATCATCACGACCA
>JAZGCO010000153.1:0-2997 GCA_036476995.1 Gemmatimonadota bacterium | reverse complement strand
GGTTGGCGAACATTGGCCGGCGGCGATGCCGGTGGGCGATCGTCAGCGGCGCCGAGCAGATCCCCGACGCGAGGGCGAGTATGGATATTCCGTGATGCGGACCGATGTGCAGAACGCCGACGGACGGGTGATTGCAGCCGACGTCGCATGCAGGAGGCTGACCGATGGCTCGTAATTTGTCCGTTGTCATCGATCCTGAGGTGGGCGCTGAACGGCCGGAGCGTGAAGAGGCATATGAATCAGCCTTTGCGCTGCTTCCCTTTCCGTCGCTTCTGATAGGGGAAAACAGCGAAATCGAGGATGCAAATGACGCCGTAGCGACCCTCCTAGGAATTCCTGTGCCTCAGCTTGTGGATGGAAGTCTTGCAGATATCGTGGCGAGCGACAGTCGTGGGACGATACAGGAAACCGTCAGTGGAGTGTTTGCGCATGGCTTTCGGTACGGTGCTGGCAGGCTCCTGCGACACGATGGCTACCAAGTGCCGGTTCATTGGATCGGAGTCCGACTGCAGTCAGAGCGGCTCCTCTTTACGGTGCGAGACGTAGACGGCTGGCGGGATGCCCTTGTGAACCTCAGTCTGGCGGACCCATCGACAGATCCTGCGGGCGCGCCCTGGGTAAAGGGCGAGGACATTGTTGAAGCCGGCGACCTGGTTATCGATCTAGCACAGCGGAGTGTGGCCGTCCGTGGGAATCCACTCAGGCTAACGCCACGAGAATTCGCGGTCCTGGAAATCCTGGCAAGAAACCGGGGAAGGGTCGTGTTCTCTGACCAGCTCGTGACACGTGTTTGGGGCGAGGCGGACCGCCCCAACCTGGCTCTTGTCCGTACGGTCGTTTCACGCCTCCGGCAAAAGCTGGAGACGGACAGCAGCCACCCGCAATACATCGAGACCGTTCCTGGAGCGGGCTACCTGCTCAAAGGATCGGACGAATGATTTCGGTCTTGCGGCAACCGCATGCGCTTTGACAGCAGACTGGAACCAGATCGGATCGCCGACCGCTCCGCCGGTGATGCGGCCGTGACGGACCGGACCATAGGGTGGACGCAGGAGGCCAGCGGGCCATGGGATCACTCGTTCAGTGTCAGCTGTGCCGGAAGCCCGTCGAAGGGACCATCATCATGGGGTATTTCATCGCGGTCAGCGGCGATTTACCGCAAGAGATGCCGACACCGCTGAACACACAACTTCTGCAACTCGTCCTCTGCCTGGCGTGCGGCCGTGAGATCGGCAAGACGATTGCCGAGCTGCGAGCCGCGTAAGGACGGGGAGATGGGCGAGATGTCCGACGCAGCGCTTTCGGCCCTGCTGGCCGCTGGCGGCCACGACGCGTGCCGCGTCCGACTGTTTGAAGTCACTCGGCAGGTCCCGGGAAGCGAAGCGCGGCAACAGGTCACGGTGAGGCTTCTCGATTTCGGCACGGACGCAGACAGCCCCGCGCTGCGCTTCGCAGCGGAAGTGGTGGTCTCCGCCAGCAGCGAGGTGTTCGGAGGGTTCCGCCTGGGCACCGTGGAACTGGCGGTTGCGCAGATTCCCTGGGAGCGGGTCGACGATGCGCTCTATCTGGCCGCTCGCGCCACCAGCGAGGAGGCCAGTCAGCGCGCAGGGGCGGCCGAGCAGCCGCAACGGCGATAGGGCGGCCGCGCATGCCTGGTACGGACCAACCCACGTCACAGCTGCAGATCACGGGGCAAGGCGGGTGTCGAGCTACCGCGGCGCGTGAGACCGCGGGCCTGCAGCGGCTTCCCGCGCAAGGGACAGGCGCCGGGTCTGGGCATCCTTCGCAGCGAACGACGTTCGCCAATTGGGTCGAAGCGGCTCTCGACGCCACGATCGTCGTCAATAACGCGGGCGAGATCCTGCAGGCAAACACGCTGGCGCTCGAGCTGCTGGGGTACAGCGCGGCCGAAATGATCGGCCAGCCGGTGGAGGTGCTGCTTCCGCAGCGAGCGCGAGAGCACCACCGCGGTCAGCGCGCGGATTTCTATGCGACGCCGCGGACGCGGCCCATGGCATCCGACACAGAGCTCACCGCACGCCGGGCGGATGGCAGCGAGGTTCCCGTGGAGATCAGCCTCAGCCCGCTCGTCACGGACGAGGGCATGGTCGTCATCGTGGCAATCCGTGACATCACAGAGCGGGAGCAGACGGCACAGACGCTCCAGCAATCCGGGGAGCACTACCGCCTGTTGGCCGAGAACACATTCGACATGGTGATCGCGTTCGGCCCGGACCTCCAGCCCCGCTACGTGAGCCCAAACATCAGGGAGATCCTCGGCTACAGCGTGGACGAGTACCTCGCCGATCACTATATCGGCATCCACCCCGCCGACCTGCCCTCGGTCGAAGCTGCGGTGCGCGAGTGCGAAGCCACGGGGCAGCCGGGCCGATACAGCTATCGGCGCCAGACGAAGGCCGGGGAGTGGCTGTGGCTGGAGTCCACCGTCAAGCGGTACGAAACTGCCGCGGGCGAATTGGGAACGGTAATCATCGCCCGCGACATGACCGCTCGGATGGCGACGGAAGAGGCGCTGCGCGACAGTGAAGAGCGTTGGCGCCGGATTACCGAGCATGCCGCAGACGGGATCATGATTACCGATCCCGCGAACGAGTATCGATTCATCTACGTGAACGATGCGGCGTGTGAGATGCTCGGCCGACCGCGCGACGCCATTCTCGGCCGAGCCCCCGAGGAGTTCATCGAGGACCGAGACATCCCGGCACTCCAGGCAAGACGGGCCACCCTGCGCGAGCACGGCGTCGCACACGAGACCTTTCAAATTCACCGCGATGACGGGTCGGTCTTTCCCGTGGAGACGCACACGGTCGTCTTGCCTGACGGCATGTACCACACGAGCATGCGCGATATCACGCCGTGGCTGGAGGCCCAGGAGGCGCTCCGAACCAGCGAAGCCCGGCTCGCCCGTGCACAAGAAGTCGCACGCGTCGGCGCCTGGGAGTACGATCTTGCTTCTGGATCGACGTTCTGGTCCCC
>JAZGCO010000152.1:0-4579 GCA_036476995.1 Gemmatimonadota bacterium | reverse complement strand
ACAGGCCCGGGCCTGAACGCGTAGACACCAGAAGGGGCGTTACGGAACGAGGCGAATCTCGCCGGTGCTCTGGAAGCCCTGGCCCGCCAACGTCTCGCCTTGCAAGACGAGCTCGGTAGCACCGGCCTCAAGGTCACCGTTCTCGACCAGCTCACGGATACGGAACTGAAAAACCATGTCCTGGTCGCCATCCTCGTCCACGTCGTGCGTTCGTGCCATGAGGCTACCGTTCTTTCGCCGCGCCACCGACGCGTCCGTGTCCTGGCCGTCCCCAAGCGTAACGGTTTCCGGGTTGATTGCCGACGCATCGAAGTCAGAGACATCGCCGTCAGCGACAGCGCTGGAGTATACCACCACGGTTATTACGCCCCAGCTGCGCGGGTTGATCGGCCTCGGACCCTCGTCATCGCCCAGGCCGATGCCGACCAGGATCTCCTCAACCTCTGCGGTGCAGCCGCTGCCGTACTCGACCACGTACCCAGGCGTGGTGTTCAAGCTGCCCAGGTCATTCCACGCACCCGCCCCGTTGTCCCAAAGATGGATGGCATCCTCGCCGCCCGCGCCAAAGTTGTTCGGTTCGGCCGGTGCATTCCAGTTCGTGAACACAAACGGCTCGCCGGTGACCCAGGTCCATCCCCCGGCCGGCTCCGGGCTACCGGATGGCTGCCAGCCCCCGATCCAGAACCCGCGCTGGCCGTTAGGAAGGGCCTGGGTGAGATTCGCGGCCACGAACTCGTTCTCCTCCGCTGACGTGAGCGTGGCGAGGTGCCCGAAACAACCGTCAAGCGCGGCTGCGGCTGCGGCGTCCCGCGCATCCACCCAGGTGATCCCGAACGGGGCATCGATCGCGTCATAGGCGTGCCCGTTCCCGGCCCAGACCAGCGGGGTTCCCCCCAGAATCTGTGAACTTATATGTAGAGAGGCGTTGCTACCGGGGTCCGACTGCGTAAGCTCCGCCTGATCCAGAGCTGTCGGAACACTCTCACACGCGGCCAAGAGAGCAACGAAAGCACCAAGTCCCGCGATATTGCGACCTTTCATGGGACACCACCTTTGCCCGCTCGTCTGCCAGACCCGCCAACATGTTTGAACTCCTATGGCAACGACCGTACCAGATTGTTTGGTCTGTCGCACGTCCGGAAATGTTGTAATGAGAGACACTTACAAGCGAGCCGCGACCGTGTTGCGCCGCCGAGACAGGCTCCGAGCACCTGCGCAACGGCCGCGGAGGTAAGGAATGGGAAAAGATTGCGGGGCGACTGATGACGTGCCCGCACAGGATCCTGAACGAAACGGTGGCACCACGCGGGCGCCACCGCCATTCAGACCAAGGGGTAAGGCCCTGAGCTCGAGCTGACTCTGCCCTAACCCCCCAGCGTCTCTCGGAGCTGCTCCAGGCGACGCGCATCGGTAGAAGCTGCCTCGGCTTCCGCTAAGTACTCGCCAACGGTTGCGGCGAGACCGGCCATGCCGTCGCTTCGCTCCGCGCCGGAGAGTCCGTCGATCCTGTCTAGCTCATCTGCCAGACCCTCGACAGCGTCGGCTGATAGGTGACTGCCGCGCTGCAGCTGATCTACCAAAGCCTGCGCGACGACCAGATCTGCCGGCCAGGTAATGCGAGTCTGAGTTTGCGGATTGAATACGTCTGTCCGTACGAGATTCGCGGCATCGATCTCGTTCTGTGTCAGATACTCGCCCGGGGTCAGCTGGAACACGTCCAGCCCTCGCAGGATCTCCGAGCCGTAAATGGCACCGTTATACCAGTAGGTTGACCAGAAACCGCCGAGCACGAGTTCAGACGCCACGTTGGGCCCGCGATCGAAATAGGCAATCTCCATCGGATGGGCCGGATCCGTGAAATCGATCACCGACACGCCGCCCTGATACCAGGCCTGGACGAAGATGTCCCGCCCTGGCACCGGGATCAGCGATCCGTTGTGCGCCACGCAGTTCTCCGCTTCGGTCTGCGCTGCGGGGAGCTTGAAGTAGCCGGCGAAGGTCATCTTGCCGCTGGTCCGATCGAAGAACGCGTCGGCTCCCCACTCGGGTTTGTCGGTAGATAGGCAGCGAGGCGCGCCGCCGCCGCCCCATTCATCAGTGAACAGCACTGTCGATCCGTCGTTGGAGAACGTGGCCGAGTGCCAGTACGCAAAGTTCGGATCCATCACTTCGTCGATCCGGACAGGGTTTGCGGGGTCACTGATGTCGAGCAGTATGCCGTTGCCCGAGCAGGCGCCCGCCGCGAGTCCCAGCTCCTGGTACACGGTGATGTCGTGGCACCGGCTGGTCTCACTGGTGTTCTGGGTACCCTCTCCGTGCTCGCCGCCCGGCCACAGGCCGGCGATCGCACCGGTTTCCGCATTGGCGAAGATACGCGGCGCGTTCACGATGCGGGCCTCGTGCGGCGCCGCGAGGGGAACTTCGATGATTTCGATCCGGAACAGTGCCGTGTTCGGGTCCTCGTCCGGTGGGGCCCCGGAGCAGCCCTCCAGTTCCTCCGCTGGCCGTACTCCGCCCGTGCCCTGGACGTAGATGTAGACATGCGAATCATCGTTTGGATCGGTAACAAGCGTGTGCGTGTGCGAGCCGCGGCACGTTTGCACCCCACCCACCTGCTGCGGGTTTTCGATGTCGCTGATATCGAAGATCCGGACGCCCCGGAAACGATCCGGGCTGACCTCGTCCGTCGGCCCTTCTTCTCCGCAATCGAGACGGCCGTTCGGCGTTTCGACCGACATGAACATCAAATTACCGTGGATCGACAGATCGCCCTGCCCGCCGGGGCAGACGAACGACGTCACAATCTGCGGCCGCATCGGGTTGGAGATGTCGTAAATATTGAAGCCCCGGTAGCTTCCCATGAACAGTAAGTCGCTGGCAAAGGCAATGTCGGTATTGGCGAAGGCGAAGCTGCCCAGGTTCTCCCGATCTTCGAAACCTTCCGGCCGATTCAGATGCGCGATCAGCTCCATGCCGCTTGCCGCCACTCCAGCATCCGACCACCCGGCCGAGAGTCCCACACGGGGATCGGCCGGGGCCTCTGTCCTGGCTTCGGCCGTCGGTGTCTGCGCCGCGTCTACGTTTGGCTCTGGCGCCGATCCGTACGACGCGCAGCCCGCCGAGGATACGGCGATCACTGCGCTCAGAATCTTCCCTGCTGCTTTCATCTCGACCTCACTGAAGGTTTTTAAGCATGCGCTTCATACGGGCGATCTCGGCGACCTGGTCTGCATCGATGTGCGAAGTCAGCTGGAACACCTCTAATTCCTGTCCTCCGCCCGCTGCCGAAAGCGCAGCGAGCATCACGAGGGCTCCCTCATGGTGCCGAATCATCAATTCAAGAAACAACCTATCGAAGGCTTCGTTCTCGGCCTTCGCCAAGTCAGCCATTTGCTCAGGAGTCGCCATACCGGCCATGCCAGCCATCCCGTGCCTCACCGCGCCGTCCGCGCCGCGGGCGGCCAGCCACCTCCGCATGAGTCCGATCTCGAACACCTGCGATTCGTCGATTCGGCGGGCCAGAAGCGCAATTCCCTCGCTGTCGCTGCGCTCCGGAACCAGGCTGGCCATCTCAATCGCCTGCTGGTGGTGCCCGATCATGTTTCGCATGAAATCGGCGTCTGCGACGAGATACCTCTGTACATTGACCGTAGACGCGCCGCTAGCTGGGGGTTCACTGGAGACGTCCACCCGCCGCGTCCCGCCGCAGGCCGTGACGAAGACGGTGACCATGAGAAGCTCAATTGTATGGCGTGTGGCACAGACCGACATTCCGACATTCCTCTCCGCAGGGAAAAATCAGCACCCTCACAAGTAGGGACACCGAGGGGAGGGAATATGTGTAGAGTGTGACGGACGTGCACGCCACGCGAAGTCGCGGTTCCCCAAACGCATCTATCGACTAGACCGGCCGGACTTCTATCATGCGTACACGAAATTACTCTTTTCCCGTACACGAATGCGCTCGAGGCGCGTTTAGAAAGTAGAGATGCGCTGTGGATCTAGGACTCTTCTCGATCAGCCTCGCCGTCAAGGACCTCGCAGCCTCGAGGGGCTTCTACGAAAAACTGGGGTTCGAGGCGACAGGGGGCGATCTTGAACAGAACTATCTAATTCTCCGGAACGGCAGCACGGTCGTCGGCCTGTTCCAGGGGATGTTCGAAAAGAATATCCTCACGTTCAACCCCGGTATTACGATCGAGGGCAAGACGCTCGAGTCCTTTACCGACGTACGAGAGATTCAGCGCGTACTGGAGGATCGCGGCGCCGAGCTGCTTGAACGCGCGGACCCTGACTCCAAGGGCCCCGCCCATATCACGTTCGAGGATCCCGACGGCAATCGGATTCTGATTGATCAGTTCTCGTAGGTGGCTGGCCAAGATCATAAGCAAGGGTGCGCCCTCTTGGCAGAACTTAGCGCCGGTTTCTGTTGCAGTTTGGTCGGTGCTTGATGGTACCGTCCCCACGACGGACTATTCGCCGGGTGCTACAGGAGGCGATCGAGTCGTCATGGTTTGGATGCGAAACGCTGTGAAGATTAGAAACATGCCGGGGCGGCTACCCAGACTCCTGCTCATTG
>JAZGCO010000151.1:0-2466 GCA_036476995.1 Gemmatimonadota bacterium | reverse complement strand
GCTCAGCAGATCATCGGGTGCCTCGATCGCAGCACCGTTCTCGAGGAGCGCTTCGATGGATGGGCAACGGCACACCGTGGGTGCCATGCTGCCCGCCACTACACGCCAGCCGGCATCGGAGCGGGTGGCGGCAAGTCCAACCTTCGCGATGGCCTGAGCTCGGCGCGATCCTACTTTGAAGAAACGCTGAAAGTCGTAATCGCGGCGAGGCAACCGAATCTGTGTGATGAGCTGGTCGTCGCGTCGTCTCATCTCCTTGTAGCCGAGATAGAAGTCGCTGAGGGCTACCGTTTCAGAGCCTTCCGAGGACTCGAGCACGACGACCGCGTCGTACGCCATCAGGACCGGAACCCCGTCCGCCGCAGGGGAGGCGTTCACTATGTTACCCGCCCAGGTTCCCCGGGCCTGAATCTGCACGGCGCCCACCTGCCTGCCCGCCTCGCGTAGAAGCGGAAACTCCGCCGCCGCCCTCGGATCCCGAACGACATCCCAGTACGTCGTCAGACCGCCGAGGATCAACTCGTCGTCAGTCCAGGTCGCGGGGCGTATCTCGTCCAGGCCGGAAAGGTCCAAGTACGTTCTGCAGTGCGCTTCGGAGTGCTGCGGCCAGTGCACGAGAAGATCCGTCCCGCCAGCGATCGGGACCGCGCCCGAACCTTCGCCTGAGATCATGTCCAGCGCCTCTCGCAGGCTCGTAGGGAGCAGGACCTTCACGCCTGGTTCTCCTTCAGGCTGTCTTCGATGCTCTCGATGATCCCGTCATAGCCCGTGCATCGGCACAGATTGCCGGCCATGAGTTCCCGCAGCCGGTGCGTCTCGCGCAGATCCGGGTTTGCCAGTATCCAGCTTGCCGTCATGACCACGCCGGGCGTGCAGGCCCCGCACTGCGTCGCGCCGCCGGCCAGGAAAGCCCCCAGTGTGCCTTCGTCCACGGACTCGATCGTATCGACCCGACGCCCTCGCACCTGATACGTCGGCACCAGACACGAGTCCACGGGAATACCGTCGATGAGCACGGTGCAGGTACCGCACTCACCTTCGCCGCATCCTTCCTTTGATCCGGTCAGACCCAGTGTGTAGCGAAGGGTATCGAGAAGTCTGTCACGCGGGTCGAACTCCAGAGACACCGGATCGCCGTTGAGTGTAAGCTCGATCCCGATAATCCGCGGCGCCACGCTCACCCGGGGCGTTCCAACTCAGGATCCAACAGTTTCATCAATCGCTCCGGAGTGAGCGGTATCGAGGAAGCCTGCACGCCCGTGGCCATGGCCACAGCGTTCAAAATAGCCGGCGCCGGCCCGTCCATCGGCAGTTCGCCGAGGCCCTTGCAGCCCCAGGTCCCGAACGCATACGGAACCTCGAGAAAGGCGACCCGAATCGGTGGGACATCATCGCTGGTCGGTATGATGTAGTTGGTCAGCTCGTTGTTCTGCATGGCTCCATCGCGCCACACGCAGTCCTCCATGAGCGACCACCCGATGCCCTGCACAACTCCTCCTTGGATTTGGCCGCGCGCCAGTGTCTCGTTCAGTACCTTGCCCACCTCCTGCACCGCCACAAAGTCTCGCACCTCTACCCCAAAGGTCCGCAGGTCGACCTCCACGTCCGCCACGTAGGTGGCCCATGCAAACGAGCCGTAAGCGTCGCCCCGGTACGTCTCGTCATCCCACACGATGTTTTCCGGCTTGATGTACCTGGCCTTACCGATCAACTCCTGCCCCGGATTTTTCGCGTGCCAGCCGGCTATCGCGCTGACCAGCGCATCGCCAGCGAGCGGCGGGTCGCTAGTGTCGGCGTCTACTGCGCTGCCCAGTTCAGCCCCCGATTCCTGCACCTGACTGCGCAGATCTTCGCAGGCTCGCTCGACCAGGCCGGCTACGATCATGCTGGTTCGCGATGCTACCGTCGGCCCGCTGTTCGGAACGATTGCGGTGTCAGGGTCTGCGATCCGGATGTGGTCCACGCTCACGCCGAGTTTGGCGGCCACCACCTGCGCGAAGATCGTCAGGGTTCCCTGGCCCATCTCGACGCTCGCCGTACGGACTTCCACGCATCCGTCAGGGAGCCCGGCCACGTGCACCACGGAATCGAGGTACACCTCGCCGCCGCCGGTAAAGCCCGCTCCGTGGTAGAACGAGGCCAGCCCGATTCCCCGACGCTTCGTCTGGTTCCTGCGGTTAAACTGAGCGTGGCTCTTCACCTTGGCTTCGAAGTCCGATAGCTGGAGAGCTGTCTCCAGGACCTCAATTCGGTTCGCTCCATCCTGAATGACCTGCCCGGTGGCTGTAGAGTCGCCGTCGCGGATCAGATTGCGTTTCCGGAGCGCTACGGGATCCATCCCCAGCCGGTCAGCGATCACATCCATGTGACGTTCCACCGCGAACAACGACTGCGGAGCGCCGAACCCGCGGAAGGCCCCGAAGGGGACGCTGTTCGACAGCTGCGCGCGCCCATCGATGCGCACGT
>JAZGCO010000150.1:0-2393 GCA_036476995.1 Gemmatimonadota bacterium | reverse complement strand
ATATACCTGAAGCCTATCGCTTCAAGCGCCGAGAGTGGCGGATTCCCCCATCTGCCCTAGAGCGGTTTCTGGACAAGCAGAGGACCGCACCACAAGCTACGGCAACGACGGTCGGTGCCCGCGCCCTGGCGCTGGACGAGTGGCGTAAGCACCTGCCCAACGACGTGGAGGAGTAGTGCCCGCCCGGAGACGGTCTCGGATCTACTGGCGCGAGCGTGGCGGCGAGAGACGAGCCTACGCCGACTTCCGCGACTTCGCCGAGGTTGGCGGCGGCAGAGAGGCGCTGATCGCGCCCGGCGAGCCCAACGCCACCACCGACCCTGACATCGCACACCGACTCCTGGCCGACAGGGTTGCGGAGCTCGAGGGCCGCCGCCGCAACCGCGTCCTGCTCGGCATCGAACGTGACGCCGGTCTCCAGGAGTTCGCCGCCCACCATCTCGTTGAGAAGGCCCGAGCCGGGAAGGTCACCGAGGGTTGGCTAACGCGAGCCGAGATGCATCTGAGGGCCGCGATCGACTTCTTCGGCGCCGAGCGGGACTTGGCCGCGATCGGCGTCCGTGATGTTCAGCGGTACGTTGCCCACCTGAAGAGCCAGCCGAACCGCCGTGGGGGCACGCTGAACGGCGGAACCGTTCGCCACTACTTAAACAGCCTATCCAACATGTTCCGGCGCGCTCAGGGCGAAGGTTGCGTGCCGCTCGGCTTCAATCCCGCCGCTGCGCTGATGGACAAGCCGAGCGCGAGGCGTGAAGAGGCCCGGTGGCTCGAGGTGCCCGACGCGGCGCTACTGCTCGAGGCGGCCAGGACGTACAAGCCGCACCCAGAGGCCCACGGGATGCCGTACATGTATCCGCTGCTCGCGACATTCCTGCTCACGGGCGGCCGGCGCGCTGAGGTGCTCGGGCTCGAGGTCGAGGACGTGAGCTTCGACCGCAAGATCGTGACCTTCCGGCCGAACGACTGGCGACGGCTCAAGACGGCCACAAGCCACCGTAGCGTGCCCCTATGGCCGCAACTGGAGGAGATCCTTCGGCAGTACGTCTTCGGCGGCTCAGCGCCTCCTGGGCGGCTCCTCTTCCCTTCCGTGCGTCATCAGACGGAGCAAATGATCTACGACCCCAGGAAGGCGCTGGACGCGATCGCCCGGCGCGCTGGATGGAAGGAAGGCGAGATCAGGACCAAGGCGTTCCGCCATACGTACTGCGCCGCCAGGCTCCAGACGGTGGACAACGGCTTCCCGGTGAGCCCGTACACGGTGGGTAAGGAGATGGGCCACGGCGGCGATCAGCTCGTCAGGCGCATCTACGGACACCTCGGCGAGGTCCGACACCGCTCAGAGGTCGTCGAGTACCGGGTTGAGCAGCACAAGGAAAAGCTCGGCGAGCGGCTCAAGGCACTTCGCGCAAAGCTGAGCCCGGTAGCCTGACCCTTTAGGCCCCTACAGGAAGTCGAGCGACAACGTCTGGCTGGCTCCGAAGGTCGTCCGGATGCTCACGGCCGCAATCACTTCAAGAATATTCGTCGCCTTGCAGGTCTTGAGGTCGCCAACGAAACCGAGCCCCGGATCGTCATCGCTCCACCGATACACCCACGCCTGTACCGACTCGTCAAGCAGTACTTCATAGAGGCGAGGCGAGTACCCGGGTTGACGCCGCCTAGGATCTACCGGGTGGAGGTGCTCGAACTCTGCAAGCGAAATGTGGTTCTCCGGTAACTCGATAGCCTCACTCGCGCACAGGTAGGCGGTACGCGGATGGAGATCGATTCCGAGCGTCTCGGCCCAGGTATCGAACATCCGTTGCAGATGATGGGACGAACCCGTACCTGACCCCGCGACGACAACGCACTCGTAGCGATCGACAGCCCCTGCCAATCTTAGAGACTCCTCCTGGGCACTCCCCGGTTTGTCACCGTGAACGACACCACGGCGTTCTTGGCACCGTGCGAGACACGGAAGGCCCCGCCGCAACTCACGACCGGGCCTTAGCTTAAATAAGTGGCAGGAGCGGGATTTGAACCCGCGACCTAGGGCTTATGAGTCCCTTGCTCTACCAGGCTGAGCTACCCTGCCGGGTCCACCAAAAAAGCGGCCGGAGAACCCCCCGGCCTGCCTTGAAACCCAGGCGCGGAGCTACTCCACCACGCCATGTAAGGCGAAATCTAGTCACGGTTTGCCGGTCGGTCAATCCGTTCTTGATCGCTCCTCTCCACGGGGATAAAGCGGTACAGGCGCTCCCCGTCACGGATGAACCCGTATCTCTCGCGTGCCACCCGCTCGATCGCCACGGGGCTCGCTTCCAGGCTGTCGGCCCACGCCTGGAGCGAGTCCGTCACCGCGCCGAGCGAGTCGATCCGGAGCTCGATCCGGCCCCTCTCGCTCCCGAGATCGC
>JAZGCO010000015.1:0-20406 GCA_036476995.1 Gemmatimonadota bacterium | reverse complement strand
GGCGATCGCGTCCTGGCTCGGGACACGCTAGCACTATCGGGCAATTCCGGGCAGAGCCGATTTCCGCATCTGCATTTCGATGTTGCTGAAGGATGCGAGGCCAGTCGCTGCGTCACTGTCCCGAGCGGGTTTAGCAACGCACGGCCCCCCATTCCGAATCGACGGCAGCCCGTCGTCGCGCTCCAGTAAACAAGCGACGCGTGTTTTCGTCAGGACAGAAGACAGGTAGCTTGGGCCAATGCCCTCACTTCATTGACAACTGGAACCTGTGGCAGGGCAAGCAGGCGCGAAATGCGCTCGATCTGAAGGCCCGAGGACAATGGGGGTGAATATGACTGTCAGGGCCATTCTGACGCTGAGTGCTTGCCTCTGGGTGTCGGTTTCGATGGCCTGGGCGCAAGACAGCGATGGTAGTGACCAGACAGCGCGGACCGACGCACGGGCAGCCATCGACTCGATGAACGCGCTGTACATTGCGGCGTACGCAGCGGCGGACGGACACGCACTGGCCGGCGTGTATGATGCCAACGGCGCCCGGCTCGCCTCCAACGGTCAGTATGCGCGCGGCACCGAGGCGATCGCTGCAGCCGTCGGGGAATTCGTGGGCCGGGTCGGTCCGGTTGCGGTAACCCTCGAGACCGCCGACCTCTGGCTTCTCGATGACCGAGCCTACGAGACCGGGGAGTGGTCGTATACGTTTACTTCCGAGGGTGAGGCCAAACGCACAATCGGCGGTCGCTACGTTACGATCTGGCAGCGGCAACCGGACGGCGACTGGAAGATCTGGGCCGATATGGGAGTTCCCGGAACTTCCTTGAGCGACTAGGGCAACGCCGATCTAACCCAGATGAAACGGCCCGCCCCACAAACTTTCGGACCCGCCTCGCCGAGACAGCCCACGCTTGTGGTCGGCGCGGGTCCCGTGGGCCTGACTGCGGCTCTCGAACTGGCCCGCCGAGGCCGGAGCGTACGCCTCATCGAAGCGAAGCCCGAGCGCTCCGATCTCTCGAAGGCCATCGGCATCAACCCAAGAACTCTTGAGCTGTTGGAGCCTTCCGGTGTGACGGAGCGTCTGCTTGACCGCGGCCGCCGAATTCCTGGAGTTCGATTTCGATCAGACACCGGGGATCTTTTCGCCCTCGACTTCGGCGAGATCGACCACCGGTACAACTTCATGCTGGGTCTGCCTCAGTGGGAAACAGAGCGGATCCTGGAAGAGCGCCTGGCCGAACTTGGTGTTCATGTCGAACGTGGCCTCGCGCTTCAGCGCATCGATCTCCTACCCGAAGGCGTTCGCGTCCTGCTGGCCGGCGACACAGCGACCGAAAGCCTGGTCGTTCCCCAGGTAATAGGGGCAGATGGGGCTCACAGTACCGCCAGGCGTGAACTGCACGTCGGATTTCCGGGCGATCGAACGGGTGAGGATTGGAGCCTGGCGGATGTGCGGCTGGATATGGCCCCGGCCGACTCTGTCGTCGTACACCTGGGTCAGGAGGGGCTGCTGTTCCTCTTGCGTATCTCCGACGACCTGTACCGCGTCGCAAGCAACAAACCCGGCGTGCTAGACCGGCTCCCCGCAGATTCGAAGGTCACGGATGTGCTCTGGACCTCGGGCTTTGCCGTCAGTCACAGACTGGCCGAGACATTCCAGGTGGGACGGGTCTTCCTGGCGGGCGACGCCGCGCACCTCCACTCGCCTCTGGGTGCACGCGGAATGAACATGGGCATCGAAGACGCGGCCGAACTGGTGCGGCTGATGCATAGCGGTCAGACCTACCTCTATTCGCCGGGACGTCACGCCGTCGCAAAAGACACGATCCGCCGAATCAGGCGTCAGACGAACGCAGCAACACATTCCGGCTGGCCCGCACGCCAATTACGCGGGCGCATTGTACCCCAACTCCTCCGATCCGCTCGCCTCCGGCAGCGCTTCACCCAACAGCTCCTGGGTCTGCAATAATTCGTCGGCCTTCCAAAAGACGGTAGTGACCTCCGCGCACCGGAACTCGTCTTTAGTCCGTCAGAACACGGAAACCATGAGAACAGGCCTGCAAGTTGCATGGCTCCCGTCTGGAACCGCTGACTGGGAGGTCAACGTGAATAGAGTAGCACTTCGAACGGCGCCACTAGCTGCAGTCGCGGTGTTCGTACTGAGCCTGACGACGACTGCCTGCGCATCCCGCCGAACGGCCGTGGTAGTGGCCAGCACTCCATCGGGTTCGGTAGTGTACGTACAAACAGCTCCGCCGGCTCCGCGGCACGACGTTCGGCCGCACAGACCGGTAGCCAAAGCCGTATGGATTCCCGGGCACTATCACTGGAACGGTCGGAACTACGTGTGGATGGGTGGTCACTGGAATGTGAAGCCGAAGGGCAACAAGTGGGTTGCCGGGCACTGGAAGAAACAGGGTAAGAAAAACGGTAAGAAACACGATCACGGCTGGTACTGGGTACCCGGGCACTGGAAATAACGGCTATCTAACGCCGCGGGCGTACACGTCGTGTACCGCGCTCCTACGTCTGGCTGACCAGAATAGGATCTCCTGACGGGGTCGGCCGGCCCGGGGCCGGCTCCACCGTGACCGCCAGCACGTCGGCGCCCAGGAGCGTCGCCGCCTCTGCAACCTCGACCCGGGCCCGACGATCGGAATCTACCCTGAACGTTCCCGCATCAAACGGAGTCGATCCGCGGATCGCCCAGAGCTGATACACCTGATCCGGCGGCAACACCGGCAACTCGTAGACGAACAGAAGAGCGCGGCCGCTGACCGGATCGATGAAAGCCCGCGCTTTTCCAGGCTCGTCAGGCGACGTGCCCGTCAGAACCACCGAAGACGCATCGGGCGACGAGATGGTCGAAAAGTCGGCGTCGAGCGATGCCAACAAGGCGCCTAGCGAGTCTACCGCAGCCTGACTCGCCTGAGCTTCCGCGAGTGCCAACTGAGCCTCTTCGAGCCGCCCGGACAGCCGCCAGGTCGTAGCGCCCAGAACAACCGCCGCGATGGTCGCCGCCATGGCAAACCATGGAAGGTTTGGGGCCGGGAATCGGTTCTCTTCCGGACGGTCCGGTCGCAGAACGAAGGTTCCCCCATCGGGAAGCCGGGCGCCGGCGGGCGCTCGGCTGGGCTCTCGTGAACCACGGGCGACCGGCTTCGCAGGCTTGTCAGCGGATGCAGGCGCCATCGCATCCGCCCGCACTTTCTCGATCAGTCGGCTCCGCAGGGCGGCAGGGGGCTCGGCCGCAGGCGCGTTGAGGCCGACCGCTGCGACGGCATCGCGCATCCGAGCAACCTGCGCGTCACCGACAGGTCCGAGCCTGTCCAGCTCGCTCTCGTACTCTTCGCGCTCCTGTCCGGTAAGCCCGGTCAGGATCTCCTGGAGAGCGAGGTCGCGAAAACGATCGCCATCCACGTCAGCGACTCTCTATCTGGCTACGGAACCTGGGTTCCAGTCTTGCCTCCAATGTCATCAGGCCTGCCCTAATTCTGCTCTTGACCGTACCAAGCGGCGCTTCTGTCGCCTGCGCTATCTCGCTGTGACTAAGGCCGCCGAAGAAAGACAGCTCGACCGCCCTCCGCTGCTCGGCGGGTAAGGCGTGCATGGCTTGGCCTACAACAGCCCGGAGCTGACTCAGATTCGCATCGTCGGCCGGACTCGGCGGTGCATCGGCCAGCGGCTGACGATCCGGCGCCCCATGCATGCTGTGCAGCGCTCCACGGTACGATTTTTCCGCCCGAATTCGATCTAGAGCCCGGCTGCGTGCGATGAGAGTAATCCAGGACAGTCCAGCGCCGCGCTTCCGGTCGAATGAACCAGCCTTCTTCCAGATCTCCAGATAGACCTCCTGCGCCACCTCCTCCGCCAGCTCCCTGCTACCCAGCATCCGGACCAACACGCCGAACACCAGGCCGGCTGTCTGGTCATACAGACGCGCGAACCCGTCGGCATCCCGCGTAACGAGCAGGCCGATTAGCTCTGCAATCTCATCCTTGCTGTGTATCGACACCCGGTCTCCCATACAAGTGTACGGCGATCGGACCGGGTCAGATTGCCCGGCCGTACCAGGGAGCAAGAAGGTAGCTGCGGACGGATCAAGACCGGAAGTGGACGCCGTTCGCGATCACAAGCGCGACGCCACATGCCTGCTACCCGAAGAAGCGACGTATCTCGGTCGGCATCTCGTCCAGACTGTTGTACACACGGACGCTTCCGTCAACACCGGCGATGTGGAACTCATGGTGCGCTTCCACCCTTGACGTCGTTTCGCCGCTGGTTTGAGTCGCTTGGTCGAGCGCTTGCCTCACGAAATCAGGAAGTTCGCTGCGGTCAGCATAGGTCTGCACTCTGCCGGTCGCCGGGTCTGTGACGTGAAAAGACTCTGAGACGCGGTGTACGACCTCATGTTTGCGATCGGCAACCCTGGCGGAGTTCACGCCAAACAGCTTGAGAATTCGTCCCACCAAGTCCAGACTCATCCCTGACTCCTATTCGTTTCACGCCCGTCAAACTGCCCCTTCCCAGGCATCCCTCATCGTGGCAAGTTCCGGACCGTGCGCGAGGTGGTCTTCAGAGCCGGGAACGACGTCGGGCCGCCAGGCGTACAGTTTATGGACGCGGGATCTGTTCGAATTCACTGCCCGCCTGTTTGCCACTTCCTGGAGGCTCAGATGAAGCGCCGTACTCTTCCGGCATTATGGCTAGCACTGTTTGCTGGCGCGGGTTGCGGAGGTGAAGCGACCGGTCCTGGCGGCATCACCATCTCCGATATCGCCGCAACTTGGAACGCTTCGCAACTGCTCTTTACCGGAATCAGCACTTCGGTCCAAGAGGATCCGATCGCGGACGGCGGCAGTTCCGTCCTGACTATTCAGGCGAGCGGGCAGTTTACCTTCTCGATCGACTTTGTTGATGGCTCCAGCCTGTCCGACTCGGGCAGCCTCGAGTTCGACTCCGAGAACCAGGACTTTCTACTGGTGCTATTCGACGGCGAAACTGTCGCGGAAGCGTACTTTTTCCAGCTGAACGGGAACGCCATGAGCCTGAACGGTCTGACCGAGTTCGATTTCGATCGTGATGGGACCGATGAAGCCGCAAGCCTTATTGCGGCCTTTCTCCGGTAACCTGGCTGGACGAACACATGCCTGCGCTGATCGGACGTCGACTGTCATTGGGCGGGCCGGAGTCGAGGAAATCACGCTGATCCTCGATGGGACGTTGCGCGTCGAACATGACTCCGGCGCCCTCGACGTGCGCGCCGGACAGGCGGTCGTCACGAAACCGGGAGAGTGGGTTCGCTATACCGCCCCGGACGTGGGCGGTGCGGAATACGTCGCCACCTGGTACCGGCGTTTTCGCTGGAAAGCGCTCACCGCGACGAGTAGCCCGCCGGGCACCCAGCCGGGTGCCCGGGCCTACGTGGATCAGTCGAGGCGGCCGCTCTCTCGCAGCGAGCTGGCGAGTTGAGCGATTCGAAGTTCCAACCGCTTGATCTCCCTGGTCACGGTTGCTCGTTCAATCTCCATCCAGTCCCACAGCTTCAAGGCCATCACCGCGCTCATGCTGAAAAAGAATACCGCGACCCAGATAATCATCTCCCGCAGCTCCGGCGCCGAATAGAAACGGATCGCCGAGTACACGCTCAGAGCCATGAACGTGATCCCTACGACCAGAATCCCAATCGTCATCCATGCGCTTTGGCTGCGAAACACCTCCATTTGTTTCTGGAGCAGTGACTGTTCGCCGAGCTGTTCGAACAGCTCAGCATCTTCCTGCCCAAGCGCGTCCCGAATTAGCACATCGATATTCTCATTGCTCGGCTTCATGATCCCTCCTCCAGCTTCTGCTTCAAGGCGGCCCGGGCGTGGAACAATCTCGACTTCACCGTTCCGGCCGGAACCGACAGCACCTCGCTGATTTCTTTCACGGACATTTCTTCCAAATAGAACATGGCCAGTATCGTTCGCCGGTTGTCTGGCAGCATCCTGAGCCCCTGGCGTAAGAGTTCGACTCTCGGATCGGCTGGTTCCTTCGATTCCGAGCCCCGTCCAGTCGCTTGCTCGATCTCGGCGGCCTCCATGACGCGCCGACTCTTCTGCTGCGACCGTACCCAGTCTGCACACTTGTTGGCCGCGATCCGGAACAGCCAGCTACGAAAACGGGACGGGTCGTCGAGGCGGCGAATTCCTCTAACGACCGCCAACCAGGCCTCCTGCGTGACATCCGGAGCTGCGTGTGAAAAGCCGGTCAGCCTGGCGGAGTACGCCAGAACGCGTCCATTCCATCGCTGAACCAGCATTTGAAACGCTCGCTCGTCGCCACCCTGACAGCGCAACACCAGAAGCTCATCCAGGACATCTTCGCGCTCTCGTGCCATGATTCACGTAGTAGGTCGCCAGAGCGGCGGCGGGGGTTCAATGAACGGAACAAACGTGCGGTTACGCGTCCCCGGGCTCGGGAAGCGTCTGCGTGACGATACAGGGATCCGGATCCTCGGAATCGACCAATCGGATCGTCACCGTGTCACCGGGCTGAAGACGATGCGCGATTTCCAGGCAGCGCACAGCCTATGCCCGTCCCCGAATCTTGGCGAACCACCAGCGAAGGCCTACGAACAGGAACCTCCAGTCACGCAGGAACTCCGGCGGCTTGCCCTCGAAGGCATGGCCCACGAACTGGAAGATCCAGCCGAGGACGAACAGGCCCAGCGCGTACGGCCATAGGCCGGCCACGAAAATCGCGGTCGCGAGGAGCACGATCGACAGCACGATCAGCGGAATGCCGAGGGTGTGGAAGAACCGGTTGACCGGATTTTGGTGGCTCGTGGCGTACTCCTCGACCCACTCTTCCATCGGTTTGTCACCTAGCATCAGTACCTCCGGATCATGCGCGTCCGAGCGACGAGTGCGACACGCCTCGACTAAACCTTCCGCAGGACAATGTTGAAGCGGCAGCGCCAGGCGCCGGCTTCGTCCCCTTCCCGGCCATCGACCAGGTCGACGATGACCCGATCGCGCTCATCTTCGGGTATTTGCTGCACGAGGAGGTCTTTCTCGTTGAGCTCCTGTCCGGCGAAATACAGCTGTGTGATCAGCTCGTGATAGCCTCGGCGCGCGACCTTGAAGTGAATGTGTGGAGTGCGCGTCCAGTCTTCGCTGACCGGGTACGCTCCCGGAAAGATCGTCTTAAAGCTGTAGTTGCCATCCTCATCGGCGCGAACCCGCCCGAAGCCCTGGAAATCGGGATCCAGGGGTGCTGTACTGGGATCATCTTCGTGGTCATACCTGCCGTGCTTGTTGGCCTGCCAGATTTCCACGAGTGCCCCAGATACCGGCTTGAAGTCTTCGTCCAGAACCTGTCCCCCGACGTATACGACGTCGCCTTCCGCCCGTTCGTCTCTGCCTTCCACCTGAGTCAGGTCCAGGTCCGTGTCGGCCGGGAACTGCTTCGGATAGAACGGACCCGCCGTCTGAGCCGGCGTCTCACACGTCCCATCGCCCGACGCCCTCGGGATCTTTTTGCCCGCAACCACTACTGCGGCTGCACCCAGGCCCACCTGCATCATGGTGCGCCTGCTCATTCTGTTGTCGGATCTTTCTTCGGAGCTCACTGTTCGTTTTCCTCATGGTCGGAAGATTCGGCGCTCGTCTCCAGCGGGAGTTCGGCTGCCCGCCAGCCCTGAATGTGACCCTGGAGATCCCGGACGCCCGTGTATCCGGCCTCCGCCAGGATCGCCTCGGCCACTCTTGCTCGGCGACCCGTGCGGCAGTACACGACGATCTCTTCCGAGGTCTCGAATTCCAACTCAGACAGCCGGTCCGCAAGCTCAGTGTGCGGGATGTTGACCGCGCCCGCGATGTGCCCCTCGGCGTACTCCGCCGGTGTTCGTACATCGAGCACAAAGGGAGCGGTACCGTCATCGATGCGGCTCGCAAGCTCTGACGATTCGATTGTCGTGGCCAGCGACTGGTCTTGCCCCCACGCAGGGCCGACGGACACGAACATCGATGCCAGCGCGACCCCGACAACGCCCCTCAGTTTGCTATGTAACGCCACGGTTCTCGTCTCCATCAACTACTCCTCTCAAGCGAAGCTGCAACTCGTTGTAGCATCTCGCGAGCCTCGCTCGCAACCTCTCCAATGACCGGACTGTCTACCAGACCGCCGATGCCCAGCATGGCTTCCGGATCTATGATCCTCACCATCGATCTTGTTTCGGTGACCGCTTCCACCGTCACGTTGCACGGCAGCAGAAGACCGACCTCGGGTACCGCACTAACCGCCCTCAGCGCCAGGCTCGGATTGCAGGCCCCCAGGATCGAATACGGCCGAAAAGTTGCGCCCAGCTTCTCCTCGAACGCCTTGTCCAAATCTATCCGGGTGAGGACACCGAACCCCTCCCCGGCGAGCGCCTGCTCTACGGTTCCGATTGCCTCGTCATGTGGCTGGTCAATTTCGATCTCAATCGCCAGTGAGTTGTTCATCTCTTCTCCTCCATATCCTATTAGACAGCGCATGCTCGTTGAGCTTGATGCTGATTACCACCATAGGCGCCGCTAGCGCGAAGTTCCACATCCTGGCGGGTGGAACCAGCGCCGGCACCGGCCGGTCTGTGAACACGAGTTCGGTCATACCCCAGATCGGCAGCGTGATCGAAAGGATGAGCAGCAACAGGTTTATGCTGCTCTACCGTTAGTCCGATCAAAGTTAGCAACGTCGGACGCGCCTTGCCCAGGACCACGCGCCGCCATGGATCCGGAGACAGGCCCCTAGCCACAGTGCTCCTCGGTCTGGTCGTCCGTCATCATCCCTCCTCTCAAGAGATTCCCAAACACCGTTCAAGAATACGTCGACGCGTCCACAGTTTGCGAATCGGCCACTCGCCGCCGCTATTGTTAGAACCCAAGTCGAAGGAGAGCCTGGATGACACTCCGTTATGTTGCGGAGAAGCCGGACGCAGAGTTGTACCTGTCCTTGTTCGAGAGCACAGGCTGGAACGAGATGTACGGTCTCTCGGCCGGCAAATTGAAGCGAGCGGTAGGCAAGAGCTGGCGTGTGATGTCGGTCTTCGACAAAGAGGAACTGGTCGGTTGCGGACGCCTGCTCTCGGACGGGGTTCTGTACGCGGTGATGTTCGATGTTATCGTTCTCCCGGCTCGCCAGCGGGAAGGGATCGGCAGCGAGATAGTGCGTCATCTTCTCTGGGAATGCGTCGAGGCGGGCATTCGAGATGTACTGCTGTTCAGCGCCCGTGGAACCGCGGATTTCTATCGGCGCTTCGGCTTCGAGTCACGTCCTGGGTATGCTCCGGGGATGATGTTACGAACGACCTGATGAGAGGAGCGAAGTGAAGAACGCGCCGCGCCGACCAGTTTCCGTCGGGGACGACGGGTGGTCTGTCCAGATCATCGACCAAACACTTCTGCCACATGAGTTTCGGCTTGCCCGGCTCAGTTCGGTTGAGCAAGCCGCTCAGGCGATCTCCTCCATGCAGGTCCGTGGAGCTCCGCTGGTGGGTGCCACCGCGGCCTATGGCCTGTGCCTGGCGATTCGAGAGGATCCGTCCGACGAGGCAATCGCCGCCGCAGCGAAGCTCCTTCTTGAGACCAGGCCCACAGCGGTAAACCTGTCGTGGGCTCTGGAGCAAGTACGAAAGGCCGTTTTGGAGCTAGCCCCCGGCGAGCGTGAGGCCGCGGCCTACGCCAGGACGGCAGAGCTCGTCGAGGACGATGTGGAGACCTGCCGCCGCATCGGCGAACACGGACTGCCCCTGCTCGAAAGTCTCGCTGAGAAGAGAGGCGGCGGCCCGGTAAACATTCTGACGCACTGCAACGCCGGCTGGTTGGCGACCGTCGAGTGGGGCACCGCGACGAGTTCCATCTACCAGGCGCACGAAGCGGGAATACCTCTGCATGTGTGGGTGGGCGAGACACGTCCCCGAAACCAGGGTGCCCGGCTGACGGCGTGGGAACTCGGCCAGAAGGGTGTGCCGCACACGATCATCGCCGACAGCGCCGGTGGGCATCTCATGCAGCACGGTGAAGTGGACATCCTCCTGACGGGAACCGACCGAACCACCCGCACCGGCGACGTGTGCAACAAGATCGGCACGTACCTGAAGGCTCTGGCCGCACACGACAACGGGGTTCCGTTCTACGCGGCCGTCCCGTACTCGAGCATCGACTGGGAGATGGAGTCGGGCGACGCGGTGCCGATCGAACAGCGAGATCCAAGGGAGGTGACTCACATTCGTGGCCAGGTCGGCGCGGGCCACGTGCTGAGTGTTCGTATCACTCCGGAGGACAGCCCCGCAGCCAACTACGCTTTCGACGTTACTCCGGCCCGGCTCGTCACCGGAATCATCACCGAGCGTGGGGTGTGCGAAGCCAGCCGCGAAGGCCTGCTTGGCTTGTACCCGGAGCGGCGGAGGGGAAGTTAGGTGGCTGTAGGGATCGCCAACGCTCAGGCGGTACCCATGCCGCCGGTTCGGCACAGGCCCGGCCCCGTTTCCCCGCAGGCTTTTTCATAGGCCCGCGATAGCCAGCGAAGGAGAACCTCCCCCGCCTCCTCGGGGCTGCGCCCGAACACGACAATACCGTCTTCGTGGCCACCCATCGCCAGGATGCATCGTTCGGCAAGCACAGTTTCTCGGTACAATCGCTGTACTTCCCTCGCCATTTCCAGCGTCCCATATTGTACGCCCGGATCAGTTGTCGGCAGCTGAAGCTCTCTGGCCTGTCTCCACAGAATCGGACTGTGCGCATGGAGCACGCATCGGATCTGCGGGCCCAGATCGTAGACAGCCGCGTGCGTCATGGCCTCCGAGGAAGGCCGAATGCGTCCGCGGCACTTGAGCTGATAGCGGCCGAAGTCGTAGAGCTGGACCACGCTGAAGTCCGCCAGTGCCAAGCAGCGTTTGCCGGACGTCTGTGTACCGGTAATGAGAAAGGAGCGCCGTCCGAGACCGTCGCTAGGCGCTCCGACTCGCGCACTCACGTTCCCGTACCCAGCTCCCTCATACCTGGACGGATCCTGGCCCACCAGTCCGGTCAGGGCCATGATTTCACGCCAGGCGATCAGCTTGCAGGCGAGGTCTCCAAAGCGTCCCGGTTCGAGGCAGGACTCATCGTGCTCCAGACGGAACTTGATGACTCCTTCCTGCGGCGTGAGACCTGTATGTGCGTCTTTGGTGTGCAAAGATCCGCTCTGATCAAGGAACGAGGGCCAATGGAACTAGTATACGGTCACGAGACGACGAGAACACAGCCTCGCCTGTCTCGCTGAAACTGGAGCGCCGGGTGTACCGTACGTCTGCCGGTCGATCAATCATTCGTGAAAGGCGAGCAAATGGACGATTTCATCCCTATCGTGGCCATCTTCTTTACTATCGGCGTGCCAGTCATGTCCCTGGCGGCTCACTTCGTTCTGCGTCCAATGATCAAGGACCTGACCGGTGCCATTCAGGGTGCCAAGGGTAAGGAGAAGGTAGACTTCGAGAATCGGCTCACGCGGCTGGAAGACGCCCTACTGGAACAGAACCAGCAGCTAGCTCAGCTGGTCGAAGCCGAGTCGTTTCGCCGCAAGTTGGAGGCAGGCAAGACCTAGAGCCACATCCTATATTGTCCTCCGAACACAACCAGAAATCCACTGGAGGGCGATATGAGCATGATGGAGCCTCTCGCGACGGAGCTCGAGCAGGAATCAGCAACCACCCGGCGGCATCTCGAGCGGGTTCCGGCCGGCAAGCTGGACTGGAAGCCGCATCCGAAGTCGATGAGCCTCGGCCAGCTCGCTCTTCATGTGGCGTCGACTCCTGGCACGATCGCCGGCCTTCTCGGAGAGTCGGAGTTTGACGCGAGTCAGATCGATTTCCAGCCGACGACGCCCGAATCGCACGCTCAGATCATGCAGGTGTTCGAGGAGACGCTGGTCTCGACAGTGGAGACGCTGAACGCCATGGGCGACGCGGAAGCCATGTCTTTGTGGACCCTGCGGCGCGGCGACGCAGAGTTCTTCACGGTTCCGAAAATAGGACTAGCCAGAACCCTTCTTCTCAACCACCTCTACCATCACCGAGGCCAACTTACCGTGTATCTGCGCCTTCTGGACGTGTCGGTACCCTCAACGTTCGGGCCGTCCGCAGACGAGAATCCGTTCGCCTAGAACCGGGTGAGGCAATGAACAGTCAAGTATTTCACCTGGCGCAGGCCAACTTCGCGCGAGGCCGTGGCCCCGTCGATAGTCCTGTCATGGCCGGATTCGTGGCGCTTCTTGCCTACATCAACTCTGTAGCCGACAGGAGCCCCGGGTTCGTCTGGCGCCTTCAAACGGAGGACGGAGATTCCACCGCGATCCGCGCTTTCGACGATCCTTTGATCATCTTCAACATGTCGGTCTGGGAGTCGATGGAGGCTCTTCACGATCATGTCTACACCAGTGATCACCTGGAGCCGTTACAAAAACGCCGTGATTGGTTCGAAAAGGTCGATGCGCCTTCTTTGGTACTATGGTGGATCCCGGCCGGCCACACACCGACGGTCGGAGATGCGCTCGAGCGGCTGGAAATCCTCAAGAAAGTCGGGCCGTGCCCTCAAGCTTTCACGTTCCGGAAGCACTTCGCCGCGCCCGGCCAGCATACATCCAGTGAGCGCCGAACGTTCTCCGGCTGCGACTCATAGAATGACCTACTTGCCGCCGTTCTCGATGGAGCGCTGGCAGTCGCACCATGAGCATCATGTCGAGTACAACCTGTCCGAGAGCGGCGTACACCCGCTCTCACTTGGCGAGGTACTCCAGCTGACGCGCCAGGACCTTGACGGGATCCTTCTGGCGTACACCCAGTCGGACGGAACGGCGGAGCTCAAGTCCGCCATCGCAGGTCTATACGACGGTGCGACTTCAGCGAATGTACTCGTAACCACGGGCGCCGCCGAAGCGAACATGGTGGCGACCTGGGAGCTGGTCCGCCCAGGCGACCGAGTCGTAATCGTGCAGCCGGCCTACGGACAGATCGGCGGGCTCGTTCGTGGGCTGGGCGGTGAAGTGGTTGGCCTTCCGCTCCGGGAGTCCCTCGGCTGGCAGCCAGAGCCGGGTGCTGCCGCCGAACTGATCACCGAAGACACTCGGCTCGTGGTCGTTACGAATCCGAACAATCCAACCGGAGCGATCCTGGATCCGGCCAGCAGGAACGAATTGTTAGCCGCTGCCGCACGCGTGGGAGCCTGGGTGTTGGCGGACGAGGTGTACGCGGGCGCCGAACTTTACCGCGAGACCACGCCCAGTATGTGGGGCGACTATGAGCGCGTCGTGGCGACGAACTCGCTGTCCAAGGCATATGGTGTCCCCGGGCTGAGGATCGGATGGCTGGTCGCTCCAGAGGAGCAGAAGGAATGCTGCTGGGCCCGGAAGGACTACACGACGATCGCACCAACGGCCCTCAGCGACTCCATCGCCACCATCATCCTGCGGCCGGACGTTCGCAACGCGCTTCTGACGCGTACGCGCGAGATTCTGGTGCGGAATCTACAGTTGGTCTCCGAATGGATCGCGGCGTTCCGGCCGGCCTTCTCGTTCCGGCCGCCCGATGCAGGCGCGATCTGCTACCTGAAGTATGCCTTCGAGTCGAACTCGACGGAGCTTGCCGAGCAACTGAGAAGAGACGAGAGTGTACTCATCGTTCCCGGTGACCATTTCGGCATGGATGGCTATCTTCGCTTGGGCTTCGGTTTGCCCGAAGCCGAATTAGGCTCAGCTCTGGCGCGCCTGGGTGAGGGTGTCAGCCGCGCTGTTGAGCTGGGAGCTGTCCCAACCTGAGCCGGGGGTGAAGCTAGAGTGCTGCGGCTGCACGCATACCAGTACCACAGGCCACACGTCCTCGATGAGGCCCTCGGCTTGCTGGCCGAGCACGAAGGCGATGTGATGCCGATCGCCGGCGGCACGGACCTGGTGCCCAACATGAAGCACCGCCTCTTTACCCCCGGCCATCTGGTCAGCCTCAGGAGCGTTCCGCAGCTGCGCGGCGTCGAGCAGACGGATGCAGGTCTCAGGGTTGGCGCCTGCGAGACCTTGGACGCACTGGCGCAGGATCCCATCGTGCTTGAACGGTTTCCCTCGCTGGCCCACGCGTGCTCGCTGATCTCAGGGCCCCAACTGCGCCGGATGGGAACGATAGGCGGGAATGTCTGCCTCGACACCCGCTGCACGTACTACAATCAGACTGAGTTCTGGCGTCAGGCGCTGGGTTATTGCCTGAAGAAGGACGGCACGCTGTGCCACGTCGTGAAGGCAGGTACCCGGTGCGTTGCAGCGCATTCGGCAGACGCGCCCGGCGTTTTGATGACGCTGGACGCCCGTCTGCACGTCTCTGGCCCTATGGGCCCACGTGAGATCGCGATCGATGAGCTCTTCACGTCTGACGGTATCTGGAACCGGCGGATGGAGCCGGCTGAGCTGCTGGTGTCGATTGTCCTACCGTGGCCAGAGAAGACAGCCCGATTTTCGTTCCAGAAACTCCGGTCCAGAAACGCGATTGATTTTCCGCTTCTGAACCTGGCAACCACGGCAAACTTCGCGGAGGATGGAACCGTGCTGGACATGCAGATGGTTGCCTCGGGAATGGGTTCGTATCCGCGGCGGATCGGAAAAATAGAGGATGCAGCGGTTGGAAATCGGCTGACGGATTCGGTCATCGACGCCATCGCCCAGCAGGCCTACCGGCAGTGCCACCCGCTCGACAACATGATTGTTGACAAAGACTGGCGCCGCTCAATGGTCAGCGTTCTGGCGCGCCGCGCCCTTGGTGAGCTTGCCCACTAGAGGCAGAAAAACCTGCCAGCACGAGGCTGACAGGCTTTCTACTGGCCCGGGGGGCAGGAGTCCCGGACACGTCCCATCTCCCGTCTACGGCAGATTCCCTATAGACCGTGCGCTAGAAAGACGCCGAGTCGTCGAAGGGGTCGAAGATGTGCTCCGCGAAGTCGAACAGATCATCGAAGAGGTTTACAAGGTCATGCAGCGCTCCGATATCGTCCGCAGTCAGCTCGGTGCCATCGGCCATCGTGAAGACAGGATTCTCTCCCGTTCCCGTCACGTTGACCACCACGGTGCCGTTGTATGAGATCGTGCCATCGAGCGAATCGTCTGTCGCCAATGTCGCGTCTAGTACGACAGTGTCGTCGCCATCGGAGATAGTCAGAACCACACTGGCCGTTTCAAGCTGTTCCTGGCCCGTAACGTCGATAGTCATGTCCAGAGTTACGGAGACGTCCTCAGCCGGGACGGCCACGCTGAAGAGCAGATCCAGACTCACCGATTCGCCCAGCAGATCGAATGCCACCGACTCGGACAGGTTGAAATCGACCGCCGCGGTGCCGTCGGACACGAAGCCGACGCCAGCCAGCGTCACACTTATATCGTTCTCCGTCGCCGTGAACGAGACATCGATGTAGTAGTCAATCCGCGTTACGCCGCTCGTAACGGCCACCAAGCCGAGCCGAGTCGAGGACGCGCTACCTTCGTCAGTCAGGTCCAGATATCCGATGTCAGTGCCCGCCGCCGGGCTGACGGGCTGACGCGTGACGGGATCGATTGGGTAGAGAAGGAACCGCACGCCGTTAGCCGGAGCGCCGGTCAGCGACTCATTAAGCACGTACCTGAGGAACTCATCGCTCCACTCGAATGTCTTACCCAAGAGGTTGCTAGGGAAAATCGGGTCACTGCTGCTGCCCGAGAGCACGAAGTTCTGGACCACATGTGCGCTCGCTCCCTCGATCACTTCCCGAGGGTTGGCCAGATTTCGCGGCAGAACGAACGACGTGACCCCGGCTGAGTCGAGAGCGGGTCCGACCAGCTCAAGACTGGCAATGACGTCGTCGTCACTGTTCAACTGGGTCTTGATCGTGTTCGTAGCCTGAGCGGTCTGCTGCGGCTCGAAGTTCGTACCGCCGAGGCCGGTGGGATCGCTTCCGCAGGCCGCCAGGCCGAGGACCAAGAGCAGGCCGAGGGGAAGCTGGATCAGACGAGATACCCTGTTCATGTATTCCTCCAGAAAATCAGTGCGCCCCTCTTAGTCGGGACATGAAAGCTCCCGATCAAGTGCAAGGCGCGTGCCGCCTGGGTGTGTCAGTCGTATCCACGGAATACGACCCACGCGCTGCTTGACGGCTGCCGCTGTGGATGGGAAGGTGGAAGAATGGCGAAAGTACCGAGAAGAATGGGGATTCTGGCCAGCGGCGGACCGGCTCCGGGCATCAACAGCGTAATTAGCTCCGCTGCCCTGAAGGCTCTGGATGAGGGTCTTGAGGTGGTTGGGATCTTCGACGGATTCGAGCATCTGATGGCCGGTGAGGATGTGACCCGAGTGCTCAAAGTTGCAGATGTTTCGCGGATTCACACGCTCGGCGGCTCAATTCTTCGCACATCGAGGGCCAATCCCACGCAGTCCGACGAAGACCTGCAGCGCACGATCCGAACGCTACGGGAGTTGGGCATAGAAATGCTCATGACCATCGGCGGGGACGGCACTACCTACGTGGCGAGCCGCGTCGCCGAGGCCGCAAATGGTTCGATCCGTGTGGCCCACGTTCCGAAGACGATTGACAACGACATACCATTACCTCGGGATCGGCCGACGTTCGGATTCGAGACCGCACGGCACGTCGGAACCGGCATCGTATTGAATCTCATTGAAGACGCCCGTACTACCGGCCGCTGGTATTTCGTGGTTGTCATGGGGCGGACAGCAGGCCACCTGGCTCTTGGCATCGGCAAAGCCTGCGGCGCGACGCTCACGCTGATACCGGAGGAGTTCGCCTGCCGGCCCACGAGCCTCAAAACGATCAGCAGGGTGCTCGAGGGGGCCATTCTCAAGCGGCGGGCCCTGGGCGCTTCCCACGGTGTAGCCGTTATTGCAGAAGGAATCAGCGGACTGCTCGATCCGGAAGAGCTGACCTCCGTCCCCGGTGTGCAGGTGAAGCGCGACTCTCACGGCCATCTCCGGCTTTCCGAAATACCTCTGGAGACAATACTCAAACACCGCGTTCAAGCTGCTCTGGCTGAGCGCGGCGACCGGGTCACGATCGTGGATATCCCGCTGGGTTATGAGCTGCGCAGCGCTCCGCCGATTCCATTCGACATCGACTATACGAGAACCCTGGGCTACGGAGCGGTCGAAGTTCTGCTTCGCACACCCGCTACTCCGGAGGAGGCCCAGGGTGGTCTGGTATGCCTGGGACCGGCTGGCCGGCTGAGCGTAATCCCCTTCAGCCGACTTCGTGATCCGGAGACAGGTCGCACCCGCGTCCGCCTCGTGGACACTTCGGCCGAGTCGTATCTTGTCGCGCGGCAGTACATGATTCGCCTGGACCTTCAGGACCTTAGCGATAGCGGGTCGCTGGCAGCTATCGCAGCAGTGTCCAATCTGACCCCGGCTCAGTTCGAAAAGCGGTTTCGAAGCACCGTCGTGCAGTGCTGAGGGACTTTTCCACCGTCTTGTTCGACCTGGACGGAACACTGATCGACTCCACCGACCTCATCCTTGCCTCCTATAGGCACACGATGCGCGAACATCTTGGACAAAATCCCCCCGACTACAAGTGGCTGGAGACGATCGGACGCCCGCTCCGTGTGCAGCTCGAGGACTTCGCCAGCGATAGCGCCGAAGCCGAGGCGATGATGGCCACCTACAGGGCCCACAATCACGAAGTGCACGACGATTTGGTGCGGCCATTTCAGGGAATTCGCGGTGTGCTGGACGACCTCAGATCGAACGGGGCCGTGCTCGGTATCGTCACCAGTAAACATGCGTTGGGAACGGAGCTGGGCCTCCGGGCGTGTGAACTGGAGAGCGATTGGTTCGGGACGATCGTCACGTCGGACAGCGTAGAGGAGTACAAGCCCCATCCACGTCCAGTGCTGGCGGCGCTGGAAGACCTTGGGGTGCCCCCGGGTGAAGACGTCCTCTTCATCGGGGATAGTGTGCATGACATGCGCTCTGGCCGGGCGGCCGGAGTGTCCACTGGGGCGGCGGTATGGGGACCCTACGAGGCGCCTGGACTGGAGTCATTCGAGCCGGACTACTGGCTCCACAGCATCGCCGAACTTCGAGCGCTGGTCCTGACCGAAAGCAAGGACTAGGGCCGACTGCGAGACCCTACGTGGCCACCGGCTCCGGGTCGGGCGTTCCGGCCAGCGCAATCTTCATTACTTCTTCCAGACTATCGACCAGGATGAACTCGCTGGCGGCCTGCACGTCTTCCGGAAGATCCTCAAGGTCTCCGGCGTTATCCGTCGGCAGGATGATTCTGCTGATCCCGGCCCGTTGAGCGCCCAGCACCTTTTCCTTCACTCCCCCGATCGGCAACACACGGCCAGTTAGGGTAATCTCGCCCGTCATCGCGATGTCATGCCTTACTGCCCGCCCGCTGAGGGCACTGATCAACGCCATGGCCATGGCGATTCCCGCTGACGGTCCTTCCTTCGGCACGGCACCGGCCGGAACGTGGATGTGGAGGCTGTTACCATTGAACCGGCTCTCCGGAATGCCAAGCAGTTCGGCCCGGGTACGCGCGTATGTCAAAGCGGCGCGGGCGCTTTCCTTCATCACATCCCCCAATTGCCCGGTGAGAACGAGGTCCTCCTTGGCACCGCGGGTGACACTGCACTCAACCAGCATGATGTCACCGCCGGCAGGCGTGTAGTACAGGCCAGTCGATACGCCGACCGTGTCCTCCTCGAGTTTCCTTTCGGGATGTACCTTCGGCTGGCCGAGGAATTCCCGAATGTCAGACTGTGTCACATGCACCGTCTCAGCATCGCCGGACGCAATGCGCCGGGCCGACTTACGAGCGATCGAGCCGAGTTCACGCTCCAGATTCCTCACCCCGGCCTCGCGAGTGTAGCTGGCCACGATCTCGCGAATCGCCTCGTCCTCAACCTCCAGCTGGTCCGGGGTCAACGCGTTCTGCTCGATCTGCCTGGGCAGCAGGTAACGTTTCGCAATCTCCATTTTCTCGTTCGCCGTGTATCCGCGAAACTCGATGGCTTCCATCCGGTCGCGGAGCGGGCCCGGGATCTGGTGAGCGAAATTCGCCGTGGCGATGAACATCACGTCTGACAGATCGAACGGCAGTCCCAGATAGTGATCCACGAACGCGGCGTTTTGAGCCGGATCCAGCACCTCCATCAGCGCGGAGGATGGATCACCCTGGAACGACACTCCGAGCTTGTCTACCTCGTCGAGCAGAAAAACCGGATTTCGAGTCTTGGCACGCTTCAGGCCCTCAATGATTCGGCCCGGGAGCGCACCGACGTAGGTGCGGCGATGGCCACGAATATCGGCCTCGTCGCGCGCCCCCCCCAGGGACACCCGTACGTATTGCCGGCCCATGGCCTCCGCGATCGATTGTGCGATGGACGTCTTTCCGACGCCCGGTGGACCAACGAATAAAAGCGTAGAGCCGCGACGGTCGTCTCCGTAGCCGCGGACTTCGGGCTCGACTGCCGATTTTTCGGGCTCGGCTGCCGATTTTTCGGGCTCGACTTCCGATTTTTCGGGCTCGGCTGCCGCGCCGGGCTCCACGTCTGCCGCGCCGGGCTCGACGTCTGCCGTGCCGGGCTCGACGTCTGCCGTGCCGGGCTCGACGTCTGCCGCTTCGCTGGCCGCCTCCGACGCTCTCTGACTCTGCAGAGACCGAACCGCGAGGTAGTCCAGCACGCGATCCTTCACGTCCTGCAAGCCGAAGTGGTCCCGGTCCAGCACTTCTTCCGCCAGCTTCAAGTCGATGTCGTCATCCGAGCGCTCATTCCAGGGTAACTCGGCGATGGTCTCGAGGTAGGTGCGAATCACCTGGGCCTCCGCAGATTCGCGAGGCACCCTCTCAAGCCGGCTCAGCTCACGATCAACCTCTTTCCGCGCCTCCTCCCCTAGGTCGAGCGCCTGCAGCCGCTCCCGCAACTCGGTTACGCCCGCCGAATCTACGTCGTCTCCCAGCTCCTCCTGGATCGCCTTGATCTGTTCGCGGAGAAAGACTTCTCGCTGCCTCTCTCCCAGTTCCTCCTGTACCTTGCTGCGTATCGTCGCCTGTGCCTCGAGGACTCCAATTTGACGCTGGAGGTGCAGGAGAAGTCGGCGAAGACGATCTTCCACCGCGATGGTCTCGAGTAGCTCCTGCTTCTCGGGCACTTCTATCTCCGTGTAGAACGTGACGAGGTCTGCCAGCTCGCCCCCACTGGATATTCCGCCCAGCAGATGATCCACAATCTCCTTCGGCACGCCCCGCAACCGGCTTACTTCGTGGGCGCGCTCGCGCACATCCCGCTACAGGGCCAGGAAAGCCGATTCTTGGGGCTCCAGAGGCGGGAAATCGACCAAACGCCTGTCCACTGCCTCGATCCTTCCGTCCCGCTCGGTAT
>JAZGCO010000149.1:0-2630 GCA_036476995.1 Gemmatimonadota bacterium | reverse complement strand
CCTGCGCAATGCGCTTGTTTTTTATCCGTTTTTGGATGCGTCACAGCGGCGAATCTGGGACATCGGCATCGGCCGCCAGACCGCCATCACCACGCCGTTTTCACCCGAGGCCGGTTACACAAACTGGCTCTGGGGATTCACACCTTCCTGCCTCGCTTCCCTGCTGTCCTACTCGGGTTTCTCCGTTGTCTACCGTCGCGTTCGACCCTTCCACTCCTTGTTCGTGGCGCGGGCCGTCTAAAGCCAGCGGCGCAAGGGAGAGGCGCTCCCCTCCAGTGCGCGCGCGTGGCCGTCGCGCGACCCATTCGGTACAGCGACTCATTTCGTGCAGTGAAAAATCTGACCGGCTTGACCGGTGCCAACCGCCATCCGTACGGCCTCCTCTTCGGTGAGAAAGTCCGACACGGACAAGCACTTAACCTTGAAACCCACCTCATGCAGTCTATCGACGTAGTCAGGTCCGTAACGACGAACGTGATCTTCTTGACCAAACAGCCGCAGGCGCTCGGCGGGGTCAGTGATCGATGGGTCTTCGATCGTTCGCTCTGCGCTTATTGGAACCAGCAAGACAGCCCAGCCGGTGGACCTGAGGACGCGGCGAAACTCGCGCATAGCCTTTCTATCATCCGCTACATGTTCGAGAACATGGCTACAGTAAATCACGTCGAACGAATCGGCTGGGTGCTGGATAGCGGTGATATCCATCTTCTCCATCACTTCTGGGTCGAGTAGGTCCGCCGTGAGATAGCTGAGGCCGATCTTCTTCTTAAAGCGCGCCTCTAGGCACCGTTCCGGCGCTACGTGAAGCATCTTCTTGGGTCGGGGATCGAACAGGTCCGTGCAATCTGTGAAGTAACGCCAGACGAGCCGATGCCTTTCCAGCGAACCACAGAACGGGCACATCGCATCGGTTCTTGGGATGCCGCCAAAGGGAAGAAATACCCGCGCGGATCTTTCGCAGATGGGACAGTACCGGTGCCGCCCTAGGTACCAGATGCGCTTGATCGAGGTTTTGAGCGGCGCGGGGGTTTTTCTTAGTAACCCGTGCAGTGAACTCCAATCCATCACGTTGAACTAGTAAAAACCTGCCCTGCCTATAATCCGACTAGCGGGTAAGAAGCCGCAATTTCCGGCCGGCCACATGGCGAGGCTCGTGATCGGCCGCCAAGATAGCGGGCCAGGCCCGCCCTGCCCATGGCAGGAAACCATGGTCAGGGGAAAGGGTACTGCTGGCGGGAGAAACCGGTCACCGGAGGGGGCCGCAATCTTACGCCTGATCCGGGGCGGGGGCCACGCCTGCGTCGGCCAAGGCATCAGCCAGGAAGCGGAGTGAAGAAGACGTCCGGTGGGGGTGAATACGTACCTCAAGACCGGGGCGACCGAATGCGGCCCCGAGCATCCCACCCACGCTACTGGCAACTCAAGCTGCTGCTGCAAAAGCTCAGGCATGTCACAGAATCGGCATTGATCCCCACTGGAGGGAAGCTGCTGGACTATGGATGCGGCGACCGGCCGTACGAGTCGCTGTTCCGCACGAAATTCGAGGAATACATTGGCGCCGACCTACCGGGAAACGACAAGGCCGAGCTGACCATTGGCCGGCATGGAGAAGTTCCGCAGGACGATGAGAGCGTTAACTGCGTGCTGTCGACGCAGGTGTTGGAACATGTGGAGGACCCCGCCGCCTATCTCAGCGAAGCCTACAGGATGCTCGAGCCAGGTGGGTATCTGATTCTGTCTACGCATGGATTCTGGCCGTACCACCCGGATCCCACGGACTTCTGGCGCTGGACGATGGACGGCCTGCACCGACAGATAGGCCAGGCCGGCTTCGAAATCGTATTGACCCAAGCAGTCTTTGGCCTGACGTCGGTGGCCATTCAGCTCTGGCAAGATGCTACGAGCGGCTTCCTTCCGCCGAGGCTGAGGAAGTTCTATGTCAGCTTCATCCAGGCGATCATAGGATGGATTGAGCGTCGGGATCCCGACAAGTGCTCACCCAATGCGTCGGTCTTCGTCGTCCTGGCTCGCAAAGTCCGCGGGCCAATGTCAGCTGGCTGACCGTAGAGGTGCACCGGCACAATGGCCTTAGTCTCGGGCGTGATCGCCGCTCGGCCGAGGTTCAGAACAGCCCGGCTCAGCCGCAGGGCACAGGGAGATAGCCACGGTTGTGAGCGTGACGCTCAGCTTCTACGCGTTTGAGCCCGGCGCACCGGGCGTGCCCGCCGCTTCGGCGACCGGGGTCTACGTCAACGCATTGGTCAGTCTGCTCCGAGGCCACACGGACCAACTGGACGTCAGGCTTCGCTGGCTGCGGCCCGCTCAGCGCCGATTCCCCAGTCCCCTAAGCGAGGGGGTAGCAGCGGTGCGCTGGGTAGCCGGCGAGTTAGGGCGAGTGCTCGCCGATCGGTCGCGTTACCTTCTCTTCTTCTACCCGAAGCTCCCCGTACTCGCTCACCTGAACCAGCCGACCCTACTCTCCCTGGCGCATCGGGGTTACCAAGCGCTCCATGTGAAGACGAAGATGACGCGGCAGCGGATCGTGGTGATCATCGAGGACCTCCCGATTGAAATGGAGCAAGGCAGAGCCATCGCTGGCGGCCCCCGGCCAGAGCTCGACATTCCCCGAG
>JAZGCO010000148.1:0-3360 GCA_036476995.1 Gemmatimonadota bacterium | reverse complement strand
GGCGATGTCGCCGCGTGCTCCCAGGCGCGCCTTCAGAAAGCGCTCGGAGAGGCGCTTGGGGATCGATTCTGCCGGCTCAGCCGAGGACTGGACGCGAGGCCAGTGGACGCGGGACGGGGCAGGAAGTCACTCAGCAAGGAAGTGACATTCGGGAGCGATGTGGCCGACCGGAAACAGGTCGAGCGCCGACTCCTGGCTTTGAGTGAGCAGGCAGCGGCCTCGCTGCGGAAGAAGGGGCTCAAGGGGCGGACCGTCACCGTCAAGCTACGGTGGGAGGGGTTCGACACCGTTACCCGGCAGAAAACCCTTCCCCGGCCGGCCGACACGCTCGAGGCGATCTGGCCTGTGGCCCAGGAGCTTCTCCGTGAAGCCGACCGGCCGCATCTCAAGGTGCGTCTCGTGGGAGTCAGCCTGTCTGGGCTGAGCCAGAGCGCGACTGAGCTTCGGCAACTTGGACTGTTTGAGCCGCAGGGTACAGCGCCGGATACTCGGATCGCTGGCGCGCTAGACGCTCTGAACGAACGTTTTGGCTCCAATGCCGTCACCCGCGCTGCCGCGCTCGGAGAAAGCAGCCGGCGCTTCATGCCCGATCCCGAACCAAGGAGTCCGAATGAGTCAGCTTCCGACGCGTGACGAAGCGGTCGCACTCCTGCAGGAGTACACGGCCAACGAGAACCTCCGGAGACATATGTATGGCGTGGAAGCGTGTATGCGGGCCTACGCCGAGAAGTATGGCGAAGATGCTGAACTCTGGGGCCAGACGGGCCTATTGCATGATTTCGACTATGAGCGCTGGCCGAACGACAACCATCTGCCCGACGCCGAGCACCCGAGCACTGGCGTCGCCATCCTGCTGGAGCGGGGGTATCCGGAGCAGATGCTGCACGCGATCATGGCGCACGCGGATTACACGGAGACGGCGGCGGAGAGCAAGCTGGATATCACGCTGCGAGCCGTGGACGAGCTGTCAGGCTTTGTGATCGCATGTACCCTCGTTCGGCCGAACGGAATCATGGATCTGGCGCCCAAGTCGGTGAAGAAGAAACTAAAGGACAAGGCGTTTGCGGCGGCGGTCGATCGTGAGGGGATCCGGGAGGCCCAGGAAGCGCTGGGCGAGGATCCGACCGAGCACATTCAGTTCGTGATCGATGCCCTGCGCTCGGAGGCCGATGCGTTAGGCCTGTAGCTGGTTTCGTGCAACCGCTGAGCACGCTCGCTAGATTCGGGGTGCCGAGCCGAAACCGGCCCGCTCGTCGATGCGACGGCGGGAAAACGCTCTAGCCGGGAGGCTGAACTGACTACGACAGGAATCATGACGATGATCCTCGTCCTCGCCGTCGTCTGGGGGGGGTTCGGATATCTCATTGTGCGGGCGGTGAGGCGGGAACGGGCCAAGAAAGACTCAATTTCGTAGGAGACCTCGTGCGAATTCCATTGCTGCGCATACCGGGCCGCCTCACTATGGCTCTTCTCGTTAGCGGCGGCGCCGGGTGCACGCCCGGTGATCAGGCGCGAGACAGTCAGGTGGCCGGCCTGGACGCGGAACACGTGGCGGCTCAGCTGGCCAAGTTCGTTCCCACCACTCTGAGCTTTGATGAGTCGCTTCTCGACGACAGGCAGAAGGCGGTCCTCAAGAGCCTCATCCAGGCTTCGGATCATCTGGATATGATCTTCCAGCTGCAGGCCTGGCGCGGGAACGCCGATCCTGGAGCCGTTCTCCCGGCGAATCTGGAAGCCGCCAGTATGTACTACGATATCATGTATGGGCCGTGGGATCGCCTGGAGGATGACGCCCCCTTCCTGGATGTCGGGCCGAAACCGCTGGGCGCCGGGTATTACCCGGAGGACCTTACGCGAGAGGAATTCGAGGAGTGGGTGACCGCCCATCCCGAAGACGATGCGGCCTTCACGTCCTACTACACTGTCATCGAGCGGACCGAGGACGGCGGACTCACGGCCGTGCCGTACAACGAGGCCTACCGCGAGCATCTGGTCGCCGCGGCCGACCTGCTGAGAGACGCCGCGAGCAGCGCCGACAACAAGTCACTCCGCCACTTTCTCGAGCTGCGTGCCGAATCGCTCCTCTCCGACGAGTACTTCGACAGCGAAGTCGCGTGGATGCGGCTCGGGGACAATCTGATCGAGCCCACCCTCGGCCCGTACGAGGTCTACGAGGACAAGCTGTTCGGCTACAAGGCGGCGTACGAGTCGTTCATCACGCTCAAGGATCCGAAGGAGACCGCGGAGCTTGAGGGGCTGGCGGCACACCTGCCCGACCTGGAAGCGGCACTGCCGATTCCGGACGAGCACAAGTACCTCGACCGTCCGTTCACCTCGCCGATCTCTGTCGTCACCCAGGTATACGTGGCGGGCGACACACGGTCCGGCGTGCAGACGATCGCTTTCAACCTTCCAAACGATGCCCGCGTCCGAGAGGAGGAAGGCTCGAAGAAGGTGATGCTGAGAAACGTCATCGACGCGAAGTTCGAGCAGATCCTGAAGCCGATTGCTCGCGTCGTGCTCGTCCCCGAGCAGGCGGAGCGAATCTCCGTTGAGCCGTACTTTACGCGCGTACTGATGCACGAGCTGGCCCACGGATTGGGACCCGATTACGTCACCGGCCAGCCGGACCTGACTGTCAACAAAGGCCTGAGAGACAAGTACTCCAGGATCGAAGAAGCCAAAGCCGACGCAGTGGGCACACACAGCCTTCGCATCCTCACCGAGCGCGGCGTCTACACGCAAGACTTCCTTGAAGAAGTCTATATCGACCACGTGGCCGACATGTTCCGCTGCGTTCGGTTTGGAGTCGGAGAGGCGCACGGGATGGGCTGTCTGACGCAGTTCAATTTCCTGCGCGAACAAGCGGCGATCACCCATGATCCGGAGACCGGCAAGTTCGCCGCGGATCTACAAGTCATGCCCAGTGCCATGGCTGAACTGGCGCGCCACTACCTGCTGCTGGAAGCGACCGCCGACTACGACGGCGCGGTGGCATTCATCGAACAATACGGCAAGATCTCGCCCGAGATGCAGGAAGCTCTGGACCGGCTCGAGGCCGTGCCCACGGACATCATTCCCGTGTTCCCTGTCAAGGAGATGATGAAGGACTGGTAGCGGATTCTTCCTGCACCCCTACGGTGCGAAAAGCAGCCGGTCCTCTCCGCGAGCTGCCAGCAACACGACGCTGAAGGCTCGCTCCGAGAACCGGCCGTTTCGCTTTAGGGCACAGGCGGACTCGCTTTTGAGAGTCGCGGATCTTCCGCTTAAGCTGACGCCGCGGGAGGCCGCTTGGTCTCCTGTCATGCGTCCCAGGGCTTTAAGAGGCTTGCGTATGGGGTGATGGCCCGGCGGTGTGCC
>JAZGCO010000147.1:0-20657 GCA_036476995.1 Gemmatimonadota bacterium | reverse complement strand
TCGCAACCGCCGCGTGCAGAGTCCGCTGGAACGAACCGGGTGGTGTGGTCGCGGGCGAAACGGCTAGCCGCCGAACGCAGGCACTTGAGCACCATATTGGATTGCAGGGGACCGGTGGGTATCCGGTGTTTCACTATCAGCGGCAGCCGCATCCCCTGAGCCGGCTGGTGCAAGTGTGTGATATCTACGATGCGCTGCGCACCAAACGGCCTTACCGGGACGCCTGGCCGGTCGCACGCACGCTCAGCCATTTGCAGTCGCAGGCGGGCGAACTCCTCGATCCGGAGTACGTGGATGGGTTCCTGTCGATGATCCAGAAGTGGGAGCCGAGTCTACTCGACCACCAGGGAGAGCCGATTCCGACCGCCGCGATGGCGTAGACACTGCAGCCATCCCGTCGCTGGCAGGCCGCCGCTCGGCCTGGGAGGCTAGGGAGTGCCCTGGATCGTCAGAATCCAGCGCGTGCCCTGGAACCGAGTGGGTAGCTCCAGTCCGTCCCCGTTGAGAATGAACATCTTGCCCCACGCCAATGACAGTGGAATGAAGGCCAGTTGGGTGGTCCACCGCACGCCCGCGTCTCCCCAAACCGGACCCATCGATTGGCCGCCAAGCCACGCTTGTCCCATGTCTACAAAGAGCGCGGCTCGGATCCGAGGCAGCCCGATCCCCGCCACCGGCAGACCGATATGGAGGCGGTCTATGAGAGGAAACGCCAGGTACGTGTTCGCGACCCAGCCCGTGGAGCCGAACAGGCTGAACTGCGGAAACAAAGTCATGTGGTTCCGCCAATCGAGCGTGAACCGGAGAGGCGTGAATCCTCCGCTTCGGAACGCGAACAAGCGCGCGCCCCAGTTACTGCGGGGGCCCAGGCGAAAGTACTTCCTCACATCCCCGTGGCAGGTATATGTATCGGCCCGAAAGTGGCTCACGTCCAGGTCGAAGCCGCAGTCCAGACGGCCGCGCCAGCCATCCACAGGATATCCGCCCACCGAAAGGGAGTTGTCCTTAACGTAGGCCGCGCCGAGCCGGGTGAGCAGTGCGCTGCGTTCGAACACGATGTCGTTGGGCTGATCGCGGAGCTGCTGAAACTGGACGAGCAGCAAGTCCGGAAAGTCCGCCCTCTCGGACCACTCGACCCCGGCCGTAAACTCAATTCTGCGGAAAGTGGAAAGGGGATACTGTCCTACGTACGCGCACCCGATCCGGTCCTCACCGTAGATGTTCTGAAAGACTTCGTCCGCATAGAGATCCGAGTGCCGGTAGCAGCGACCACCCCAGAAGAGCCGCTTGGACAGGTTCAGGTAGCCCACTTCCGCGTGCAGGTTCTCGAAATCCGTCGCATCGAACAGCCCGGTGCGATTATTCCCCGACAGAAAGCCGGAGAAGAACGACGTGTAGAGGAGCTGGGTGTTGTCGCGGTTGGTGAAGAAGATGCTCGCGCCAGTTTGGCCGAACCCCGAGTTGAAGCCGCTGCCGATATTGCCGAGTGTCACGTGATAGCGATCCGGAACACGGGCCGGCGTGGCCATCTGCACGAGCGGGTGCTCGAGATGCTCGTCCCAAGTCCAGTCAGCGGACCAAACGCGTTCGAATCCTCCCCGGAACAAATCATCCAGAGCGATGAGATCCGCATCTGGAGGAGCATTCGGTTCCGGCGAAGCCGGCGCGTCCATGCGGTAGATCTGTTGTCCGCCGTCGAAGGCCGTGAACACGATCGACTTCCCGTCCGGCCACCATTGGGCAGACAAGATCCCCGTCGAAATATCCGTGAGCTTCCGCCCAGCTCCGCTGCGATCCACCACGTAGAGGTCGAAGGCTCCGCCTCTGTCTGACGAAAAGAGGACCTTCGTCCCGTCCGGGGACCAGGTTGGCGCCCGGTCGATCCAGTCGCCGTAGGTCAGGAACAGGACCTCACGGGTGGCCACATCGAGCAGATACAGATTCGCGTGGGTCTTGCCGCGCCCGTGCGCTCCGTAGGGCCCCCGATCCGACGCGAACACGATGGACCCGCCATCGGGCGACCAGTCCAGTTCGCCGTCGGCGTACACATCGTTGGTCAGCTTCTCGACGCTTCCGTCCTGCCGGTCTATGCGGTACAGATCGGAGGTTCCCGAACTGGCGATGCCTGAAAAAGCGATCGCGAGCCCGTCGGGCGACCAGGTCGGAGACCGGATCGTTCCCAGGCCAGGCACCGGGTAGCGTTCGATCTCCCGGTCCAGGTCCAGATCGAACACACCCACGACTTTGGTCTGCAAGCGGCTATCGGTGCACGTGTAGGCCAGGAGCCGGCGGGATTCATCCTGATAGACATCGATCCGGTTGGACCGAATGTCGAGAGTCTGACAGTCCTCGGTGCCGCCCCGGATGACCCGTCGTGCGCCCCAGTCGGCGGTCACCCGGCGGCGGTATCGGTCGCGGTCCTCCCCAGTAAGATTCAGCTCCTGGAACAGCGGGCCAGCGGCCAGGAGGGCTCCGTCGTCTTCCGCGGCTTCGGGCGGGGCCTCAGGCTCGGCCTCACCGTACTCAACACAGTTGCCCGGCTGGCGCAACAGGCAGGCGTCGAACAGAGCAGGATCGGAAGGCGGTGGCTCGGACGGGTGATACTCCAGGCTGCGCACGAAAATACCCTCGTACCCGTCGCTGGCGGCTGTGTAGAACAGGTCAACTACGGAGTCCGCTGGTAACTCCTTCTCCGAATCCGAAACGGCGCGGGGCGGAGCCAGGTACGGCCGGTCGTACCACTCGCCCGGATTCTCTGAGATCCGGTCCGCGAACATTTCCGCGTCCCGGGTGCGCGTGTAGTCCCGGCCGAAGCGCAGATTCAGGTAGAGCCGGAACGCGCTGTCCAGCTCTTCTATCGAGACGCCGTAGATGCTGCTGAGGGCCTCCCCCGGATCGCCATACAGCGCCTGATCTTTGAGGAACCGTACCCGAAGCGAGTCCCCCATCTGAATTCTCGTGAAGACACCGCGTTCACTATCCTTCAGTTCCGCTAGAGTCTCGCTATTGAAATCGTTTCCGACAAAGCGCCAGAACTCGGAGCCAAGGAAGTAGCTGATCAGGCTGCGGGGGGCGGCGAGCATGTTTTTGAGCCCGTAGTCTACACGCCCGCTGTTGACGACGTACCGCACATACATCTCACCCAGTGAGCTTATGCCCCGGCTCGCGTAGGTGGCGTCACCCTCCGCAATCCATGGCGGGAAGGCGTACCGCTTTTTCTTGGGCACCAGGTCGTGCATGGGGTGCTTGCGGTACGACTGGTCGTGTATGCTGTTCTGATACTTGTGGGCCACTTCATGACAGACCACCTCGTGCAGCCGGCCGGCGTCCGCATCGAAAGAGACCCCAATGTTGCCCTTCAGGCTCTCCGTATAGCCGCTCGAGCGCGGCGTCATGAAACCGGGAAACACCCACCCCTGCCGGTAATCCTCCCACTCACTGTAAAGCAGGATCGTCACTCTCTCGTTTGGGGCGAGGGTGTGCTGATACACCTTGGCCATCTCCGTGATGCAGCTGTCGGCAATAGGCAGGGCCAGACGGGCCAGCGTGTCGATCGGAGTGTAGTAGACGATGTCCACACGTCCAGCGGAGAGGCGACTCTGACTTGCCAGTTCGGGATTGGTCCGCATCGCGTTCTTGCCGAACGTCTGGGCTGATGCGGTTCCGGCGGAGCCGAACATCAGGCCTACACTGAGCGCGGACGCTATGAGCGGCCCGGCGGCGGCTCTCGGCCCGACCGTCCCTCTCTTCGCGCTCATGAACTCCTCTCTCCAGATCCGCCGGCTCGGGTCGTGGTCGCGTTCCAGTCCTGTCGCACTAGGCTTTCCGGGCCCCTTAGCTCCCGGGCAGCCTTGTAAAAGTGCTCATGGAGCGCCTCTACCGCATTACGCTGCGCATCATCAGCGGCCAGCATCAACAGGGCGCCACTCTCCGGCTCGTAAGGTGCAATGTCTATTCGCACGTATTTCGCGTTGCTCGGCGTAGCTACGAAGGCCACGCGTCGTCCGCGCCGAAATGAAATCACGTACACGAGCGAGTCACCAGTGGCCTTCGAAAGCGTCCGGTCTATTTCGAACATGGGCACTGGCGTGACTTGTTTGCGTGGGGCCGGGCTCGACGAGCGCCGGGTTTCCGCAGGCCCTGCCAAGTAGGCGGCCCGGTTGGCGGAACGGATCACGTGCTGCACCAGCCAAACCACCTCCTCCATTTCGGCGTCGTAGGAATAACGGTAGTGGCTGGTACTCAAGACCCCGGCCTCGTTGACTTCGCCGAGAACTGCCAAAGCCCCCCCTCCCAGCGCGAGACCACTCAGACTCTCGGTGGTCAAGGGCACTGCACAACCAGCCGCGACTAAAAGCAGCGCACTCAAAGTCGCCTGGATTCTCACAGACTCAGGGCTCGCTGGAAACCGGCCGTCCACCCGGTCACTTCAATTCGGATCGGATCCAGCTCGTTCCCCACCTCGAAGCTCTCTAACGGGAACAGACGGCCTCCGTCGAAACGCCAGCGGCTGTTGCCGAAGCTGATGCCGATTCCCAGGTACACCACCTTGGTTTCAATACTGGATGCTCCGAGGTCGTGTTCAACCTGCCCGTATCCACCCACGAGAGCCAGATTATTGAGCAGACCGCCGCGCGGGATGTCGCCCCAGTTGGCGAACTGCGGAAACGTGTTGTTGAACTGGCTGAAGTACGCTCGGCCAGTCCGGGTTCGGACGGAATAGGCCGCATATTTCGGTCCACAATAAGAGACCATGTTCAGGGTGACCGGAAATCCGTCGTCCTGTTTTTCACCAACGCGGAACTCATCGACCCCGCGAATGCCCATGTTCGCGGCATTGCACAGATTAGACACGGGTTCGAAGTACTCCGTCTCACCTCCCGGATTGCCCTGCGGCAGACCGGGACGCGGCCCTCTCCCCCGCGGACCCTGACGAAACGGCATGACTCCGACCTTCGTGAGCCAGGTTCGGCGGGTCGGAAACGCCGCTCGGGAATAGGTCAGGCGGATTCGGCTGAAGCGCACGCCGACGTAGGGAGCCAGCGACGCGTCCGGATTCCGATCCGCTGAGAGGCCGAAATCCACGTGTGCGGTGGTAAAGACGCCCTCCATGCCGACAAGGAGCTCGAATCCGAAGCGGTCGCCGCGCAGGTTCCGGCTGTCGGCGGGATCGCTGGCCCAGCGGATCCTGGGCGGATTGGCGTCGAAGCCGGCGATCACACCCGGGCGCGTAGGCTCCTGGTACACGAACGGCCGAAGCGTGCACAGGTCGATGCCGTACATATAGGTGGCCTCGCCGACCGTACGTCCACGACTCACGAAGTTTATGAAATTGGGCCCGGCGGGTCGGGTACAGGGATCGATGGTCCCCAGGGGCTCGGCAATAATTCCAAGCTCCCGCTTCTTCTTGGCGGCCTTTCCGCTGCTGAGCTCATAGGCGGGTGCATAGTCAGCGGGGTTTCGGACCGGCTGTTGCTGTGCGGAAACGCCAGCCGGAAGACACACGATGGCTGCGATTGCTACGACCGCGATCCCGACCCTCCTACCCCTCCTCACCGCGGGCAAGAGCCTGGCTGACGAGAACGCCGATCCATGCACAGCTCCTCACACTGCGGGCACACACACCACTGGCGACCCAGCGCGGGACGCGGTGGCACCGCTGCATATACTCGGCCGGGCGCCCAGGGTTTCTTCGCGATCAGACCTCCGCAGACCGGAAGCGGATCCCTAACCTGCCACGAAACCGGCTGCCGCGTGCGATCCGTCGCAATAGGGCTTGTTGGACGAGTGACCGCAGCGGCACAGGGCCACCCGGGTCGCCTTGACCGGGTCGCCGCCCGAAGACACTCCGAGCGTTATGTCTCCCGCGATCAGCAACGGACCGTTAGGGGTAACGTCGATTGTGGCACAATCGGTCGGGCTGCCGTCCTCGGTGGCCACGGCGTCCGCGTCTCTGCCGGGCCGAATAAAGTCGAGCGCACCGGTGGGGCACAGTCCGATGGCTTCAGAGACTTGATCGGCGGAAGCCGCATTCGGATCGATCCACGGACGATTATCGGGATTGAAGACAGCCGGGAGACCACGCACACATTCGGCCGCATGTATGCAGAGCTCCACGTCGTATGTGACCGTAATGTCCTTGCCGGCGTACTCGTGAATCTTGGCCATGATGTCCTCGTGAATCGGAGGCTTACTTCCCCGCGGGCAGCGACCTCAGGCTCCGCCTCATCGTGTCAGCCGCGTAAGCGCCCGGTCAAGTGCGGCGGCGAATTGGCGCTTGGCGCGCGCGTCGAAAGGCGGCGGGCCGGCGGTCGCGACCCCCGAGGAACGCAGGCTCTCCATGAAGTCGCGCACAGACAGCCGCTCCCGGATCGATCCCTCGGTGTGCTCCGTACCGCGGACGTCGAGGACCACCACCCCTTCGGGCACGAGCCGGGCTGCAAGGGGAATGTCCTGGGTAACGACTAGATCGCCCGGCCTGGCGTGCTCGGCTATATAGTCATCGGCGACGTCGGGCCCTCCGTCCACCCGGACCGCAGAGACCATCGGATACGCCGGCGGCGCGGTCAGGGACTGATTGGCGACGAGGACCGTATTCAGACTGAGCCTATTCGCGGCCCGGTACACGACCTCCCGCACCTCGCGCGGAGCGGCGTCAGCATCGATCCAGATTCTCAAGCCTTCGTCCGTTGCGGTCGCAGCCCGTCAGGTATGCTCATTCTTGAAAAGTAACGAGGTACGAGAAAGGACGCGCCGCACTGGCCGCGTCCTCCCTCCCTGGATCCCAATCGGCAGCTTTCGGTAGCCGCTGATGGCTTCAGCCGCCGACCTCGGCTTCCGTCTCCACCTCATCAAGGGGCTCTTCGGTCACCAGGCTGCGCTCAATCTCCAGCGCAAAGGCTCTGGCGAGGGCTGGCAAATCGACGTAGTCGGTATCCGACTTCGTGACGCCCTCCACGCGCGCCAGGCTAACCTGTGCCTTGCGGTATGAGCGGTCTGCGTCTAGTGCCGCCGCGAACGCATCGGCCGCGGCCGACGGAAATCCGCTCCGCTCCAGGGCTACTCCGAGGTTGTTGAGGAAGACGGGGACCTCAGGCTTCAATTCGTTCGCCAGCGCCAGAGGCGGGAGCGCCTCTTCCTCGCGGCCCTGCTGAATCAGCATCAGACCCAGGTTGTTGAGCGCCCACGCGTCGCCCGGGTCGAGCCGTATTGCAGTCCGATACGATCCGATCGCCTCTTCCACCTGATCGAGTTCCGACTGCACGTTCCCCAGTACCCGGTGGACCTGCCCGGAGGCTGGGTCCAGCTCGACGGCCTTCTCAATGGTGCTCGACGCCTTCTCCGGCTGGTCTGACTCGACCAGAACCCGGCTCAGATTGACCAGGCTCTTTACGTGCTGCGGATCTCGAATGAGCGCTCCGTCGAACCCGTCCTCGGCGCGGCTCAGATCTCCGGCTTTCCAAGCTGAGAGGCCAAGCATGTAGTGCCCCCATGGGTTGTCGGGCCGTTGCTCGGTATAGGCATCGAACAAGCGTGTGGCCTGACCGTATTCCTTGTCCCGATAGGCAGTCTCGGCCTCCTCATAAGATACCTGCCGGGTGATCGGGCTCTTAACGCTGCTGGGCGGTGTTGCCACAACGGACGTGACGTTCGAGCGGGACGTGGCAGTTCCTGACTGGCCAACAGTCGGGCGCGTCGATGTCTGCGTCGCGGTCACCGCACGCGTCTGCGTTTGAGCCACACGGCTGGACTGGGTGCCGCTATCGGCGTCGCCGCAGGCCGCCAGCGCCGCAGCGGAAAGCAGGATTGCGCCACCCAGGAACCGAAGTGGGTGAATCTGGATCATTGTGTCCTCCTTGCTGAGCGCCGTTTCAGCGCTGTGTATTGGTGACGGTCAGCGAGAAGGAGGGGCAAGGAGATGACCAGGCGTGCCGAAGCCGCTGGGCAGGAGACTAAGCGTCTTTATTGTTGCACTTATGAGTGCATTAGATGTTGCTAGAGGGGATGGGATCGCTTACGATTGTGTACGACAGGACACGTCAGTGTGTGGGCGAATCGTGTCCGAGCGGACACAGACTCGGCGGGTTCAGGCTCGCACGGGCACGGACCGTCCGGCTACGTGCCCTTCTTGAGCCCGTGCCTGCGCATGATCTTGATCAGACTCGAATGATCGGCGAGGCCGAGTTCCTGAGCCGCCCGCGTAATGTGCCACGAGTTCCGCTCCAGGGCTTCGAGGAGGATTCGTCGCTCTGCATGGGCCCGCAGGGCGCGCAGGTCGGTCACCTGTGACCGAGGGCTACTGGCTGGGCTGGATCCGTCAGCCCGCCCGCCGGAACCGGAGGGGGTGCCACCCAGGATCTCGGGTGGAACGAGTTCAAGGCCGATCTCCGGGCCGTCGGAGGCGATGACGAGACGCTCCACGATGTTCCTGAGCTCTCGCACGTTGTTGCGGTGCCAGTCGTAGGCGACCAGCGCCGCGACCGCCTCTGACGAAAGTGACTTCGCCGGCATGCCGAACCGACGGCAGATGGTATCGAGGAAATGACGGGCCAGCTGGGGAATGTCGTCCCGCCGCTCCCGGAGAGGGGGAACGCGCAGGGTATGCACGTTGATACGGTAGAACAGGTCCTGACGGAACCGCCCGTCCTGGATGTCAACCTCCAGGTCTCTGTGAGTCGCTGCCACTACCCGCGCGGACACAGAGATCGTCTTCGTGCCTCCGACGCGCGTGACTTCCTTCTGCTCGAGCACGCGCAGAAGCTTGGCCTGCGCCGCCATCGGAAGCTCGCCTATTTCGTCCAGGAAAAAGGTTCCGCCTTCGGCCGCTTCGAACGCACCGCGGCGAAGCTGGCTGGCGCCGGTGAAGGCTCCCCGCTCGTGGCCGAACAGCTCGCTTTCGATCAGGTGTTCCGGAAGAGCCGCACTGTTGATCGCGACGAAGGGCGCGCCAGCCCCGGCGCTTAGCTCATGAATCTCGCGGGCGACCAGCTCCTTCCCCGTTCCGGACTCCCCCACGATGAGCACCGAGCTCGGTATGGGAGCAATGCGCCGAATCGCGTCGCGCAGGTCCTCCATGGCCCGGCTGTCACCGATAAGAGCACGGCCGGCATCCACCAGAGAGCGTAGCTCACGAACCTCGGACGTGAGGCGGCCCCGCTCCAGAGCGTTTCGGATCTCGTGCAGGACCCTGTGCATGGACTCGGACTTGTCGATAAAGCTGCTCGCACCCAGCCGAACCGCCTGCATGCAACGATCGAAGTCACCGGTACCGGTATACACCACCACGGGAACGTCCTGCCCGCGGTCGCGGATCGTCCTGAGCACCTCGAATCCGTCCATCCCAGGCATCTCGAGATCCAGCAGTACGCAGTCGATCGCCTCATCGAGTAGCGCGTCTAGCGCCGCGCGGCCGTCTCCCACCACGCGGGTCTCGAAGTCGCCTAGCCGGCGCAGATCGTAGGCATACTGCTCAGCCATGGGCGCCACGTCGTCCACGACCAGAATTCGGGTCACTTGGCGGGCTCCGGCGACCGATCAACCCGCTCCCCAGCCGAATGCTCAGCCGCCGGAAGCTCGACCGTGAATCGGGCACCCTGGCCTGGCTCGCTATGCACCGAAATCCGCCCTCCCATGTCCGTTACCAAGCGGCGGACAATGGAAAGGCCAAGTCCGGTCCCGCCGGGCCGAGTGGTGAAGAAGTCAGCGAAAATCTTGTCACGGTCCTCTGGCTGCAGTCCAGGCCCGTCGTCCTCAACAGAAATTCGAATTTGGTCGGATCCGTCCTGCCTCACTCGCTCGGCGCGTACACGCACCGGTCCGCCTCCCTCACCCACGGCCTCCCGAGCGTTGCTGATCAGGTTTTCCAGAATGCGCCGAAACGCGACCGGGTCTCCGTGTAGAGCCGGCAGGTCCGGTTCCATGATGACTTCACACCGAACAGCTAGATTTCCGGCGGCTGCGATCTCTCCGATGTTCCGGTTCACGTCGATCCGCTGGGGCTCCGCCTTCGGAGCTAATCGTGCGTAGTTGGCGGCCAGATCCTCCAGGTACCGGATGCCGGAGATCAGCGTTGTGCCGCGGTCTGCAAAAACACGGCCCAGCTGCTCCGGTTCGTCCTGAGTCACCTGGGTGAGATGCTCGACAACGTTTCGAATCGGAACCAGACCATTCTTGATGTCGTGATTCACCTGCCGAGCCATCTCGCCTCTCGTGGCCTGCCGCTCGGCGTCCCGCAGCCGAGAAGCGCTCGCTCGCAGCCGTCCCGTCATGGCCTGAAGCAGGCGGGACAGGTCCCCGACCTCGTCACGTCGGCTGGATCGAAAGTCGATGTCCAGGCGGTCTAAATCCAGACGTGAAGTTTTCTTCGAGAGTTCCTCGAGCGGACGGCTGAGGCGGGCCGACACCCAGGCAGCGAGGAGCATCGCGCCCAGGAGAGCCAGTCCGGACCCTGCCGCGAACCACAGGCTGAGGCTGCGCTGCAGCGCAGTCAGCGCCGCGAGTGACTGCCGGATGACGAAGTGGGCTTGAGCCTCCTCAGCCCCACCCGGGCCCGCGAACGGAAACTCGATCCGGCCGACGACTCTGTTGGCCGGTAGGTCAGTGACGGCGGCTGCTGTGGCTGCTTCTGCTGAGCCGGCGGCTGCAGGATCAGATCCAGCAGCCGCAGCGCCCGGCAGCTCCAGTAACACGGTAACAGCTTCGTCTGGGGCCAAGGAGGCGAGAAACTGGTCGCCAACGCGGAGGCCCCCCACGAGCACCAGAGGCTGGCCGCTTACGCGAAGGGTCTGCATGCGGACGAGAGCCACGAAGGATGTGTCAGCCGTCCGAATCGTAGTGAGCGTAGCGCCACCGGTCAGACGGCCCAGTACGTCCGGCAGCTCGGGCGCCAGGCGGTCGAATTCGTTCCGAAAGTGGCCGGAACTGAGGATGCGTCCCGACGCGTCCTGGAGCTGGAGTACGGAAAGTCCGGCCGGTTCCATGACCGCAGACGCGAAGTCGAGCTGATAGGCGCGATCCGGACTACCGGGGCCCACCAGAATGGCGCGTCTCAACCGGTCGTCGTCCGCAACTCTGGCGGCGAGGGCGATCAAACGGCGCTCGATCATCCGGCTCTGGCTGGACAGATCCGCTTCCATCGATGCCGTGGCCAGGTCTGCCTGGCGGTCGAATTCGGCGGTCAGGCGCTGAGTTATCTCTCGGCGCAGCCCTACGGCGAACGCGGCCAGCGGCAGGAGCGCCAGGAGAAGAAAGCCGCTCAGCAGCCGGGTGCGAAAGCTCATGAGCCGCTCATTATGGAGTTCGCGAACATGGGCAGGCCGCCGGGGCCCAGTAGCACACGCCCTAGCCGGCGATCCATGATCAGAGTCAGACGCGTCATGATGAGCGGAAAGAGATGGTATCCCGGTATCCGAACGCATGCGGGAACGACGGTCGGCAGACCGATCACATAAGCGTGAGCGGGCGCGGGCGGGCTAATTTGCGGCGTGGGCGGGCTGCCGGGCGGAGCAGGCGCGCTGCCGAGCGGAGCAGGCATCAGCCGCCGGAGCGAATCCGCGGACATCGGGAGGGCCCGTAGCTCCGCCGCCAGGTCCGGCTGGTTCTCCAGCCCTAGCGCCTTAGCGAGGAAGCGGGCGGGCGCATCTTCGCCGTGCGCGGTTCGGCCCCCGCCGAGCGCGACCAGCCGGGCCGCCAGTCCGGCTGCTGTCGGATCGTCCCGGTCATACCCGATCCTGCGAATCGGAGCCGGCGGGGCAGGTGGATCTGGTGGGTGCGCGGCCTCGGCGAAGGCGGCCACGGTGGGTGGGCCCGCCACACGGCAGCGGGCCTCGCTGTGTTCTCCCAGCTCCATTCTGCCGGGAAACGGCCGGGCCTGGGCGCGGACGGCGTCGCGGGCGAGCACCTGCAGAAGTCCGGCCGGCACGGGATCGACACCGAAGCCGGATGTGCTTGGCACGACCAGAACATAGGTCCGGTCCCATGGAAGTTCGACGGCTCCGAGTCGTGGGATGTCCGCAGCGTACTGTGTAACGCGGCGGTCTCTCGTGAGCACAGCTTCCCAGCCGAGATCCAGCAGATTGCGGGCCCTCGAAGCCGTCACGGCTTCGAACTGCAATCGCGGCGCGGCGGCGGCTTCGGTCGAGGCGCGGACCGGGTGAAGCGACACGGTGCGGTCATCGGAAGCACTCGCTACGCGGTACGGACCGGTCCCCAGCGGCCAGCCAGACCCGCGCGGAACTCGCCGAACCGAGAGGTCAGGATGCGCGAAGGCGCGCGGCTCCTGAACGCCTGGCGCCGCCAGGTGGATGGTGATCCCTCCGGCGCCGTTCTTCCCGACCACCGAATCCACTGTAACGCCGGCGACTCGCGTGCGCCGCCACGAAGCTCTGATCGCAGCTGCGTCCACCGGGGTGCCATCTGAGAAGGAAGCCCCGGGTCGTAGCGCGAAGTCCCACCGGCGACCCTGCTCGCTGGGCGTCCATTGGGCTGCCAGACCAGGTAACGCCCTGTTCCCACAATCGGTGGCCACCAGGGTTTCGTACACGTGCTGAAACACGACACGCTCGTCCTCACCGGACGCCGTATCACGGGGGCGAAACCGGACGATCTGGGGGAGGCCGACGCGGAGAACCGGCGCGCGGCTCGATTCGCCGAGGCGCAGATCCGGACTGAATGCCTGCACCGAGCAACCATCTCGAACCCAACCGGATGGCTCGGGAGGTGGCCTCGCACAGGAAACCACACCCAGACCCGTGGCCAGCGATGCTGCGATGCGCGCCCGGCGTGCCGGCGCGACGAACGTGTGTCTGACGTGAAGCCCCAAACAGCCCTCCTATAGGCATCTAACCTAGTGTCCATTAGTACACCGCGCAGGACAGCAAAGGGCCGCTACGCTAGCTTGCCGAATGACTTCCTCCGCGCTGGCGATTGCCGGCCTCTTGCTCATGTTGATCTGCCTCCTGCTCGTTCCGCTGGGGCTTCCAGGGGTGTGGATCATGCTCCTCGTGCCGACGGTGGGCACGTACTTCGGTGAAGTCGGCGTGATGACTTTCGCCGCCCTGATCGTAATCGCGCTGGTAGCCGAGGTGGCTGAATATGCGGTGATCCGCCGAACCACGGTGCGGTATGGCGCCTCCCCGAGAGCCTTCTGGGGAGCCATCGGTGGAGGCCTGGCCGGAGGCCTCATCGGTACGCCGGTCCCAGTGCTCGGAAGCCTCGCCGGAGTCTTCGTCGGCACGTTTGCCGGGGCGCTCCTGGTCACCTACGCCGAAAGCCGAACCGCCCGGGAGTCGGCGCGGGCCGGCTGGGGAGCGGTAGTCGGCCGGACGTTGGCCGCGGGTGTGAAGATTCTGGCCGGCCTGGTGATCATCGTGGTGACCGCGGGAGCCCTGGTGGCGGGCTAGGGCCCCCGCCTGCAGCTTAGGCACCGCCGGCGGGCACGCGCGCAGCTTAGGCCTCCGCCTGCAGCTTGGGCACTGCCCGCGGCTTAGGCACCACCCGCGGCCACGCAGGCCTACTCCTCGTCGCGTTCTCCGGCAAACAGGATATCGCTGAACTGAAGATCCTCAGCCGCGAGCACGAACGCTGTAGTGGGCAGGCGGTGCACCTGCTTGCTGAGGCCGGTCAGATAGTCGGCGTATTCATCATCGGGCACCTTCATCCCCATGAAGATGAGGTCCGATTGCGCCGACGATGCGGCAAGCAGCTGACCGAAAGGCCGACCGTCACTCACGATTACCTCCGGACTCACCGGAGTGCGAAGATTCCGGATGATAGCGGTCAGGTTGTCGCGAGCGGACTCTGCGGCTGCCTCCGTGGGGACGACCATCTTGATCCGAAGGTGAGCGCCTCGCCACGGCACACTCGTCTGAAGCAGGTACGCCAGCGTCATCATCAGGCCGCCGTTGCCCTTTAATCCGCCCCACCAGACGTCTATGCGCTTCTGCCTTCCGAATCCCAGGACCTCGTTATGGTGCAGAACTACGACGTTGCGCCGGGCTGCATGAAACTTGGTCAGCATGGCGGCGTAGTCGTGGCGGTGCTCTTCAGATTCGCTGGCGCCGAGCAGCATCGTGTTGGGAACCAGTGACCCTATCCCGTATGCCTCCATCAGGCGTTCCGCACCCTCGAACGCGGTCGGCGCCCTGATCAGACGAGTAAGAGCGTGAACCCCTCGGCGGGCCAGGTAGTCGGCGAGCGTCGCCTCCATGGCGCGCTGCCGTTCCTGCGTTACAGACGGATCGGTGAGCACGCTGGAGACCGTGACAAAGGCCCGGTTATGGGCCAGGGCGTCGGCCAGGGCTATCAGGTGCCAGCGTTTCGTCGGGGACCCCGACAGCACGAGCAGGTGAGGCCGCCAGTTGCGCGCATCCGTGATTCCTTGCAGCCGGAACAGGCCCGCCCGGGTGATCGCCATCCACATGCCGCGCCGGATGTCGCCCCACGTGGTTCGCAGCTCGCGCCGCTCCAGCCAGATGTAGATACCGCCCACGATGACCGCCGCAGCGAGGGTCGCCAGCGGATTGATGAGGAACATGACGCCGGCGCATCCCACCGCGCCCAGTGCCGAGAGCACCCAGTGAACCCGGAACTTGGGCCGAAACGAGGGGCTGCCCAGGAAGCGCTCGGTGGCCGCCGAGATGTTGAGCACCCCGTACGTAGTCAGAAAGAACATGGTGAGGATCGGGGCGATCAAGTTCAGGTTGCCGAACCAGACAGCGACCAGCGCTATGCCGAGCGTAAACCAGGTTCCGTTCCGGGGGGCGTCATCGCCCCCACTCCCCTTCCCCAACCAGCGCATTGAGCGTGGGAGTACGCCATCCCGTGCCAGCGCCTGGAGTACCCGCGGCGCGCCGAGAATACTCCCGACCGCACTGGATAGTGTTGCTCCCCACACGCCCACGATGATGAGTTGACCGACCAGAGCCATGCGCCTCATCACGAACGGCTCGGCTATGAGCGTGGCCGCATCGGCGCGGCTAGACAGGAGCAACGGCAGGCCCATGTATACCAGGTAACCGACACCCACCGCGGCCAGCGTCCCGCGCGGAATAGACTTCCCGGGCTGTTTGAGGTCCCCCGACATATTGACGCCGGCCATGATGCCGGTAACGGCGGGAAAGAACACCGCAAACACCATCCAGAAACTCTCGCCCCGAATCACCTGGGCCGCCCCAGTGGCGCCATTCCCCACGACCGCGGCCGATTCCGCCACAGCCGCGGGCTCGACGGCATGGCCGAGGACGAACGACAGAAGAGACAGCGCGATCGCCACCATGATCACGTACTGGGCCCGGAGGGCAGCCCGGGCCGATCGCAGGGCGAGCAGCGCAACGAGCAGGGTGGTGATGAGCCCGACAATGCGTTGGTCGAGCGACGGAAACACACGAACTACACTCTCGGCGAACCCGACCGTGTACAGGGCGACCGAGAGAGCCTGGGCCAGATACAGTGGAATCCCCACGGCGCCGCCAGTCTCGATGCCCAGTGACCGGCTGATCATGTAGTAGGCCCCGCCTACGCGGACTCGCTGATCCGTGGCAATCTCGGCGATGGAAAGGGCCGTCAGGAAGGTGATCGAGGTGGCCAGAGTGACGATCAGCAGAGTTCCGGCCAGTCCGACGTTGCCCACGACCCACCCGAATCGCAGGTACATGATCACGCCGAGGATCGTCAGGATCGAAGGTGTGAACACGCCGCCGAACGTTCCGAGGCCGGCGCCGTGGCTTGGGTCTACTTCCTGGAGCGGTGGAGAGCCGCCCCGAGGTCCATTGGTCCTCGGCGGCCGGGTGGAAGTCATGGCGGCTGATGGTACCGTGGTGGGCGGCCGCTTGTCCAGGCTACGTACCGGCGATCGCCGTCCCGCCGCCGCGGCGTGGATCCGCCGCGACACTAAAGCCGTGATCAGGCGTCCAGAGGGCCACGCCGACTCCGCCAAAGAACATGTTCAGATCCTCAAATGCCCGCGACGGCATATCCAGTTCTTCGGCCGGCATGCCGGGCTCATAAGCGACCTGCCAGCCAGATTCCGCTTCTTCCACGTGTACCCGGGGGTGCGCCAGGGCCTCTCTCAGAGTCATGCCCGCGTTCATGAAGTTGGACAGGCTTTGCATAATCGCGGTGGTGATTCGGGAGGAGCCGGCCGATCCGATAGTGAGAACCGCCCCATCCCCGCGCCGTGCTACCGTAGGCGCCATGTTGGAGGGCAGGCGGATGCCGACCGGCCAGTCGACTCCTCGCTGGTTGAGTTCCAGCTCTCCAAGGCAGTTGTTCATCCAGATCCCGGTGCCGGGAGGCATCACGCCGGAGCCATAGCCGGCGGACAAGGTCACGGCGCAGGCCAGTCCAGTCGAGTCCACGGCGGACGTGTGCACTGTGGAGGGTGAGGGCTGGAAATCACCCAGTTCACCGGTCCGCGCCGCCACCAGGAGCGCTTCAACATCGCGTGAGATATCGGTGCTCGGGTCCAGGCGATCACGCCGGAAGCCAAGAACGGCACGCTGCACTTTCACCCAGTGGCTCAGCTCGTCTGTGGTCCACCCTTCGGACGGGCGTCCCCGCATCAACATCAGCATCGCGGCCAGCGTCGCGCCGCCGACGGCGGGTTGAGGGTTCGTGTACACCGACCAGGTCTCCCCTTCGACCGCGATGGGATCTCTGATGATCGGCTCGAACGACTCCAGGTCGGCCCGGGTCAGAAAGCCGCCGTTCGCCAGGCTGTCCTGTTCGATCAGCGTGGCCAGAGATCCTGAGTAAAATGCTTCCGGTCCTTCCTCTGCGATCAGCTCGATACTCTCGGCGAGGTGCGCCACGCGGACCGTTTCGCCCGGGCGGAGCAGGTTTCCCTCCGGATCGTGAATGGCGGCGAAGCTGTCTTCGTTCCAGTTGAAGACGGCATCCTGAGAACATCGAAGATAGTTGTACGATACATTCTGGAGCGGAAAGCCATCGCGGGCGTGCCCATGCGCCGGCTCGAACAGAGAAACCCAGGGCAGCCTCCCGAAACGCCGACTGGCCACGCCGCACGCCGCGAGGGCGCCCGGCGTAGCCACGGAAGCATGGCCAACAACGAGGTCCACGCCGCCGCCGTACTCCATGTGGGCCCGGATGGCCCCGTCGGGCGAGTGACCGGCGGGAAGATCCCGGCCTGGCATGGTCACGTAGCCGTCGATCGTGACCGGATCCTCACCCGGGGCCGCGATCGTCAGATAGCCGCCGGAACCGAGCGAGCAGATTCCGGGTTCAGTGACGACCGAGACGAGGGACGCCGCGATGGCGCAGTCCACGGCGTTCCCGCCCATGCGGGCCAGGGCCGCGCCGCCGTCTGCGGCCAACTGTGTGCTTGAAGCGATAGCAACGGTAGTCATGTCATTACGATAGAGGGAGAAGGCCAAATGAGCGATGTGAAGGGCGGGCTCGGGTCGTTTGCCAAGAAATCAATCGCCGCCGGCGTGGCCGGCGCCATCGTGTTCGTGCTGGCTCAGGAAATCGCCGGCTATCCGCAGAACATAGCGGAATTCATGGGTAATCAGCTTACGAGCCGCGGCCCCCTGCCCGAGTCGATGTCACTCGTCTTCGGCTGGGCGATCCACGTCACCATAGCGATCGGATATGCGGCGCTATTTGGGGCGGCTGTGGCAAGTCCGATGCTGCGCAGCCCGGCTGGCGGCGTCCGCTTCATTCCCGCTGTCGTCCTGGCCCTCGTGCTCGGCTACGTCGCCGGCGTCATAGCGCCGCCGGCCATAAGTGCAACACTGGGTTTGCTGACGGGAGAAGGGCTTCCGGCTGCGCTTCCGCTGCTCAACTTGTCATTCGGATTCGCGATCTGGAATCACATCGGATTCTTTATCGTTTGTCTGCTCGTACTCGTCATTATTCCCGCGTCACGGGCCGGTTCGCGGAGGGGCGGATCGGCAGCTTCGAGCGAGGCTGACGGCTGACTGTAGGCCGCTACGATTCGCTGGCCCGCTTGGCTGAGAGTGCCTCGGTGAACCACAGCAGGGTCTCAATGAACCGGTCGGCCTGGGTCTCCCATCGAGGGTCGAGGGGCTGGCCGGTCTCAGAAAACTGGTCCTGTACCCGTGTCACAAGCATGGCGGCTGGAATGGGGACTGCCCCCAGGCCCAGCGTTACAAGCCGCAACTGAGCCAGGCAGGTGCCTCCGCCCGCTCCAGCGGATACGGTGACGATCCCAATAGGTTTTCGACTATAAAGCTTGGGGCTCAGGTAATCGAGCGCGTTCTTCAGCACACCGGGGTACCCGTTGTTATACTCCGGCGTGACGATAACGAGCGCCGCCGCCTGTTCGATCTTCTCCGCATACTCGGCCAGGCGGGGAGGCGGATCATCCCGCATGTGCAGGCGTTCTTCCATGATCGGGAAGTCGTACTCCAGCAGGTCCAGCAGCTCATTGTCGACGTCTTCCAGCCCGCCGAGCTTCTCGTTCATGAAGAGGGCAACCCTGTGACTTTGTCGCCCGCGTCTCGTACTACCGAGTATGACCGGGACAGAATGCATGTAACCTCCCCGTGATCAGACCAATACAATCGCCCAGCCAACGTAAGAGTGTGTGTGGAACGCGCACAGGCCCGCTAACCGGAGACCAGGCAACGACATAAGATTCAGCGCGGGCGCGGTTCAGTCCATATCAAGAGCAGCGAGGGCCACGGATAGCGCTGCCGCCACTCGCGCGTTGTTCAGAATCAGTTCGATGTTCGCCTGCAGACTGCTGCCGGCGGTCAACTCGGCCATGCGCCCGAGGAGAAAGGGGGTAACCTTACTTCCTGAGATTCCCGCCGCCTCGGCTTCGGACAGTGCGGCCTCGACGGCGGCTTCCGCGTCATCATGATCCATCTCGTGCTCAGGCGGAATCGGGTTCGCCACCAGGACCGCGCCACTGAGGCCGAGATCCCACTTGACCCGAATCAGCCGGGCCAACTCTCCGAAGTCGTCGACTTGGCGATCGACTCCGAAGCCACTGTCTTGGGCGTAGAACGCCGGAAAACTACCGGTTCCGAATCCAATCACCGGTACACCGTGCGTTTCGAGAACCTCGAGCGTCCTCCCAATATCCAGCATGGACTTCGCTCCGGCGCAGACGACCGCGACACTGGTACGGGCAAGCTCTTGAAGGTCAGCGGAAACGTCGAGCGATGTCTCGCCCCCGCGGTGAACACCACCGATGCCGCCGGTAGCGAGCACCTCAATCCCGACCCGCTCCGCGATGAGCATGGTGGCCGCGACCGTCGTGGCTCCGTTGCTCCGGCCCGCGACGGCGGTTGGAAGATCGCGGCGGCTGAGTTTGGCAACGTCGCCGGACGTGGCCACCCGTTCGATCTCAGCAGCAGTGAGGCCTACCCGGATTTTGCCATCCAGGACGGCAATAGTTGCGGGCATGGCGCCACCGCTGCGGATTTCAGCTTCCGCCGCCGCCGCTGTCTCAGCTCCGGCCGGGTGCGGCAGCCCGTGAGCGATGAGCGTGGATTCGAGCGCCACGACCGGAGCGCCATTCGTGAGCGCGCCGGCCACCTCCTCCGCGATATGAAAGTGCTGATGTTCGCTCATGCCAGGTGCAGGTCCTCCATAGCTTTGCGCAGGGCATCCATGCTCAGGTCCTCCGGAATGGTTCGCTCTGCCAGCGCCGCTAGCGTCGACGCGGCGACGCAGAAACGGGCACAGGTCTCGGTGCTTTCGCCGCCAAGATATCCGACCACGAGGGCCGCGGCCCCGGCATCACCGGCTCCGTTGGCGTTGACCGCCTGTACCTCAGGAGCCGCAATCACACCTCGTCCGTTGGCATCGGCGAAGAATACGCCGTCCGATCCGAGAGTGAGAAACACTCGCTCGGGACCGGCCTCCAGGAGACGGTCCGCCGCTGCGTCGCGGGCGTCTGCGTCCAAACCAGCCTCGCCCGACAAGGAAAGCCCGGTCAGGACCTCCGCTTCATGACGGTTCAGCTTGAGTGTGTGGACCTGTGCGAGCACACCTGTGAGCCGGGACGCCTTGGCCGCCGACACAGCGTCCACGAAAATCGGCGCGCGGCTATCCAGGGTAAGCAACGATTCGAGCGCCGGCCGCTCCAGGTTGGTGTCTACCAGTATCGCTTCTGCGGAATTCAAGACCTCCGCGTACTGACCGATTGTCTCAGGACCGATCGCGGCCATCACCGCCATGTCGGACACGGCCGCGGCCATGTCCCCACCCTGATCCAGCAGCGAGGAGTAGACCGAAGTGGGATAGTCTGGGCTGACAATCACCCAGGCCACGTCTACGCCCGCCTCCGAGCAGCTTTGCAGAACGATCTGGCCGAAGAGATCTTCGCCTACCGCTGTGATCAGCGTCGTTTCCACACTGAGCCGGGCGGCGGCCTCGGCCACGTTTCGGGCCACTCCGCCCGGCGACAGGCGCACACGGCCCGGGTTGGACTCACCAGCAACCAGCTCGCCGTCCGGTGTTCCAGACACATCCATGTTCGAGCCGCCAATAACTACGAGGTCACTCATCGGCTTCCTTCTCGGCCTGGCGTCCGGTCTGCGCGCTCGCCCAGTCAACGATCGCGAGCACCAGTAGGAGTAGGAGCAGAACCGGTCGCATGACCTGTAGGCAGGATCCTGTAAGAGGAAAGCGGGCGACCGGTCTCGAACCGGCGACCTTCAGCTTGG
>JAZGCO010000146.1:0-8179 GCA_036476995.1 Gemmatimonadota bacterium | reverse complement strand
GGATGCCCGGCGAGCCGCCCGGAAAACAGCGGGCCAAGTACCCGGCCGGCAACTGCCCTATAGTAGCGCGTTCGGTCCCGGCTGGGGGCTGGCTGGTGTACAGGCCGACCAAGAACCGCAAGCAGATTGAAGTCACCGTGTATCACCACCGGCACCGAGTTCCTACGCTGATTCGGATCTTCGATGCGTCCTCGGGACGATTCATTCGGGAGCTAGCCTTAGAGGGTTAGCCCACAGCAGGCTAGCCGGCCCATTCGACCGGTCTGGCAGGCCCGCCAAGCGAGCCTGCCAGGCACGGTATCAAACGACATAGCGTTCCGTTGCTGCGGAACCCCGCACGCGACGCTATCGTTCGCTCGGATGAGCTTTCAAGACAGAATCGATGCCGGACTCGAGCGCGCCCTGCCGCGCGCAGTGGGGACCGGGGGGACCGGCGAGCCCGACCAGCCGCCAAGACTGGATCTTCACGCCGATTCACTGATTATTTTCTCCGATCATCACAAGGGTGCCCGGAATAGGGCCGACGACTTCGTGCAGTGCGAGCCGGCGTATCTGGGGGCTCTGGCCCACTATTTTGCGCATGGCTTCAGGCTCGCCATCCTTGGGGACGGTGAGGAGCTGTGGGAGGAGAGACCCAGATCGGTAGTTGAGGCCTATGCTAAGGTGTTCGCAGCCGAGGCCCGGTTCCACGTTGCCGGGAGGTACCAAAAGTTCTGGGGTAATCACGACGAGCAGTGGCGCTCTGGCCGAATCGTGGAACGCTGGCTGTGCGAGCCGTTCGGCGGCAGGTTGCCTGACATCGCGGAGAGCGCGTGCTACACCCTGACCGATAACGGCGAAGTTCTAGGTACTCTGTACCTGGTTCACGGACACCAGGGGACGCACAACAACGAGAGGTGGGCCGTACTCGCGCGCCTCACGGTTCGTTGGCTCTGGCGGCCGATTCAGCAGCTTACCGGGTACTCCTCTAACACTCCGGCGAGCAACCGCGAGCTTCGGAATCGGCACAACTCCGCCATGTACGGCTGGGCATCCCGCCAAGAGGGCTTGCTACTGGTAACCGGCCACACACACCGGCCTGTGTTCGGATCCCTTTCCTGGCTGGATCACGTCGAGAAAGTCTTGCAGATGGAGGTAGGACATGCCTTCGCCGATCACCCGGATCCCTCCCTGTGGGCCAAGCTCGATCGACTGGCGCGAAGCTCCGTGTGGATCGGAGGGGCGGAACGGGTACCATCCTACTTCAACGCCGGCTGCTGCTGCTTCCCGGACGGTAGCATCACTGGCCTCGAGCTGTCTGACGGCGAGATACGGCTCGTTCGCTGGGACACGTTGGACGGGGAGCCACAGAGGCGCCTCCTCGCTACCGCCCCGGCGCGCGAATTGTTGGCCCGCGTTTGAGGCGAGCCGTAATCATACCGGTCTGCTCGAGTTGCTTAGTGATGTGGCTCATTGCCCGCTCGGCCAGCGCCAAAATCGTAAGGGCAGGATTCGGTCCCGGCGCGACCGGAATGATCGAGCCATCCAGGACCATCAGGTCATCATACCCGAACACGCGTCCGGCATGGTCCACCACTCCCCCGTCGGCCGAGTCGGCCATCGGACAGCCGCCCTGATTATGCGCGATCTCCAGGCGGCGGAGAACGCGAGCCGGAAGGTTGGGTATCCACAGGAAGCCGCACGTCTTGGCGACCGCCTGGCCGATTCGGTCCAAGTACCTATAGTACCCCTGGTTCGCCCGGTAATCATAATCGATCACGGCTTCGCCCCGGCGGTTGAGCCGAAAAGTTCCGTAGGCGTCGTCCCTTCCCATCTTCAAGAGTGGAATCGGCCACGTTCGTGCCAGCAATCCGAACGGCGGGACGAAACGCCTCAGAAAACGCGTGAAGCGGATAATCTTACCGTAGTGGCGCGGCCGGTAGATTCCGATTCCGCTCAGGATCACGGTGATAAGTAGACGCACCGCTGTCGGGTAGCGGCCGCTCTCCACGTAGGCTCCCTGTGAGCTTCCGTCTCGGTGCCGAAACTTGATGTAGTCGCTGTTGGTGGTCCCAACATCCGGATCAAAAGCAGGCCGGGATCTGAGAAATCCGATCGAGTATCCGGCCGCTCCAAGAACAGCCAGCCAAAGCGGTCCGGCAAGAAGGCCGTACACGGCCAGCGAGAAGCCGGCCCAGCCCAGCATAAGCCCTCGAGTCGGCAACATTGCGCTCACGTAGTCCCCGTTGCTCGTGTAGCGGGTGCCGAGGGCGCTGCTCAAACGGGGCAGTGTTCTGTGAACATCGCGGTTCCGGAGCAGGAGTTCGGTGGATCCGATGGCGCCGGCCGACAAGACAAGTCGCCGGCATGTGACTTCGAGCTTCTCGTCTCTTGGCTGGATAAGGAAGGGTATCCAATTGCGAAGGAATCGTCTCAGAAAGTGGGATTCCTTCCGATACCGGTTCAGATCGACCTTGAAGCCTCCTCCCTCAAGGGGTGTAATGCGGTCAGCCGAGCACAGCGCGTGGACTTCGGCGCCCAGCTCTTGAGCCAGGAACAGGTAATTGCGGTCGAGGCTATTCTTTGTACCGATATCGCCTCCAAGCAGCGACTGTTCCCTCGGGTCCGAGTATCGCTGGCGGGCGCCGTGCTTGTTCACAAACTCAGTTCCGGGCTCCGTACCCAAAGGCGCGAAGCTTATGCCCAGGTTGATCGCTCCCCAGGCCTCGACGAGGTCAGCGGACTCCTTCTGGAGCTGATCGGCGATGCGGTAAAGCAGCTGGGTGGCTCTTACGTCACTGTACGGCGGGTGCTCGGGATAACGCTGCGCGTCCATCACGTCCTCGGCCCGGCTATAGAACTCCTGCATCTCCTCCTGGTCTATCGCCTGCGGAAACCCGTCGAAGGTATCCCGCCGCTTCAGCGTGCCGGCGTAGACGTGCGACCCTCCGCCCACCGCCGATCCCAACCACGGGATGATGTGCCGGCCCCGCGGACGCAGCTCGTTCATTCCGAACCGGTGACGCCGCGGATTCCAAAACGCATCGAAATCCGGCTCAAAATTTTCCCGGCAAATCCAATCTCCGCGCTCAAGCACGGTCACCGAATGGCCCGCCGCCGCAAAGCGGAGGGCTGCTACGGAACCGCCAAAGCCGGAACCGATCACGATTACATCGGTATCGAACCCATCATCTCGCATCTAAGCCTCGCTGCCAGGATTGTCGGCCCGAGTCGTCAGCCGACAGTAATGCATTAGGAACGCCATGCGATCCCGGCAAGCCCCTAACCATTCCGCAACGTCCCTTCCCACCAGCGGTTGGTCCCATCACCCTCGACTAAGCGGGAACGATGGTGCAAAGTGTTGGTACAAGTGGAACCGAATCGGCACGGACGCGCTCGGTTCGAGTAATACCGATTCTCATGGGGGAGTAGACGAATGAAAAGAGCAGTTCTACCGGTCGCCGTGGCGCTCCTGGTTGGCGCATCCGGCACTTTGGCCTGGACGAGTGTTGGCGAATCCAGCTATACAGCTGTCGATCATGAGATCCAGGTTCTGCTCGGCGTGCCCGGACAAGAGGGCGTCAAGTACAAGGTAGTGCTCACCGATGAGCAGTTTGAGGATGTCATGGACGGTACAGCCATTGTTGTCCAGGTTGATGGCTCGGAGATCGAAGATCTCGTGGCACAGGTGACGGTGAAGGAAAAGAAGCGGTCACGCCGGTCAGCCGGCATGGGTGGGGGAGGTTCGGGTGGGGGAAGTGGCGGAGACAGCGGCTGGTAGGAGATACTATCAGCCTCCAGTACCGAGAGCCCCGGCCGGTACGGGGCTCTCGTGCATCCAGGGTCAGATATAGCGCTATCAGCGTGCTGTCGGCGCTTGCTCTGGCCAGCGGCCTTGTCGGATGCGGTTCGGCGGTCACAGTCGGCGGAGAGTCCGCGCGCGCCGACATGGCCGAGGTGCTCCTGGCACTCGAAGCTCGGCTCACGGATCCGGCGTCTGAGGTCGGTCCTGACACGGCGCCCCTGTTCGGCGGCGACCCGGTCCGCATCAAGCGGCTCAGCGGCGGCAGATTTCTGGTGCTACTGCGTGGCCGCTCAGAGTTGGTTCTGGCTGACTCGGCCTGGAATGTGCTCAGTCGGGCGCCTACGCCGGAGTCTCCAGCTGGCTGGGCGTTTGCCGGCGAGGAGTACGTATTTGTCGGGGGGCGGCTATCGCCGTCTGTCGAGCTCTTCCATATTTCGGGGGAGAGTCTGAGCGTTTCTGCCCGCACGACCCTCGATGGCGTCGCCGGCGTCCGAACCATTGCCTACCTGCCGTCGGCCGAAGCGCTCCTCGTTGCCGACGACTTCGATTCCCGGATCATCTATCTAACTCTCGAGCCAGAGTGGAACACCATGGACGCCGGAACTCTGGTCGCGCGTCGCCAGGATATTCCTCTTCAGAGTCCAGCACTTCACCTGCAAGTGGCCGGATCGAGCTTGCTGATAGGCGAGTTGATCGGCCATCGCGTGCAGGTGGTTCCACTGGATCCGGGGCCCGAAATGGAGCAGGCCGTCCAACTAGAACTGGATGGTCCGATCTGGGCCCTCGACTCCAGGACATCGGGCGATACTCTTTGGATCGCGGTTGGAGGGCCGGAAGACCGGCCCTTGGATCGTAGCTCTGGCGAGTTCGGATACGTGGACTCGTTTCTCTATCTGTACAGGATGGTGGGCGCCTCCGGCGAGATGAGCCCTCAGCTGGCGGCGGCTCTGAACCTGTCCGAGCACGGCCTGGTCACCCCGAAGGCCATTCGCTTCGAACCCTCAGGGGGAACACTCTGGGTTGCTGGCTTCGGTTCAGGGACCGTGCTCGAACTCGAGCTTCCCGGTGAGTCGCTGCGCGTGCGTCGGACCTTCCACGTGCCGCCAGGTACCGTCGACTTCGCGTTGGATACACTGTACGGCGAGTCAGCGAACAAAGCCTACCTAGTCCTGGCCAACCCGTTGTTCGACAGAGTATTCATGGCATCACAGGACACGGATGCGGGTTGGAGCACGGCGGTGCACTTTGGAGCGGGAAGCCGAACCCCGGAGAGTCACCTCGGGGAGGCTCTCTTCTTTACGACCCTCATGTCGCCGGAGAACGAATCGGACGGCTTTCTCTCTCGCTTCACGTGCGAGACGTGTCACTTCGAGGGTGGAATTGACGGCCGCACTCACTACACCGGCCGCGGCCACGTCTTCGCGACGACCAAGACCCTTCGGGGTCTCGCAAATAACGTCCCGGTATTCTCACGCGGAGGAGACGCCACCTTGACCTCGATGGTGCTGTCCGAATTCGAAGTCGCGAATCAGGGTCAGCCGGTGTTCACGCTGGAAAGAGCGACGATGCCGTGGCTGGGCGATCTGGCAGATTTTCCTGAGTCCATCGGCCCGCTGCTCCAGCGCGAGGCCTTGCTCACGTTCCTGATACAGTTACGGCATGAGCCGAACCCGCTGCGCCACGCAGGTCGTCCGTTCGGAGAACTGGAGCGCGCCGGTCTGCCGGTTTTTCGGGATCGGTGCTCAGTGTGCCATAAGCCGCTGACCTCGACGCGGGATCACGGGAGATTCATACCGTATGCCGAGTGGGAGACCTGGCTGATAGCGCCGGACGCCGATCTCGTCTGGGGAGCGCCTCTTTTTGCCAAGACGGGCATTGAGCCATATGTCAGCCAATCGGGGGCCCGAGTCCCCAGCCTCCGCAGAGTGTGGCGCAAGCAGCCGTACTTCACAGACGGATCGTCAGTTACGATCGAAGATGTGCTGCGTCGATTCCGGTACGCGGGCGCACAAAGCTGGCACCACAGGCCTGACACCGGCGGCTCCGCTGATACCGGCGGCTCCGCTGGGCTCGATTCGCTGACCGATCGAGAGATCCGGGTCCTGGAGGCTCTCCTGCGCTACTTCTGATTTGCCTGCCATTGTAGCCCGCGCGTCGTAGAGTTCAGGCCGCAACGCGGTCTACCTGGCCGCCCTTCGACGCATTCCGAGGCTCCAACACGGCTGGCTAGTCCCGTGTTCTCTTCACATACCTTCGACAACCGGTGGGAAGATGAGCGAACGGGAACGCTGGGCTTCACGCGTCGGGCTTGTCCTCGCAATGGCGGGCAACGCTGTCGGGCTCGGCAACTTTCTCCGCTTTCCAGTTCAGGCCGCCCAAAACGGCGGCGGCACCTTCATGATTCCGTATTTCGTCTCCTTCCTTCTTCTCGGTATTCCGCTCATGTGGATCGAGTGGACGATTGGTCGCTTCGGCGGCCTGCACGGGCACGGGACCCTTCCGGGAATGTTCGATGTCCTGGCAGAGCGGAAACGACGCTGGTGCAAGTACCTCGGGGTGCTCGGAGTAATTCCGCCCCTCCTGTTCTTCATCTACTACACGTACGTCGTGTCCTGGATGCTCGGCTTCAGCTTCTTCAGCCTGACAGGGTCCTACTTCGGGCTTGAGAGTGTAGACGGAGTGCGCGAGTTCCTGTACTCGTACCAGAACATCTTCGACTCGTCAGCCCACGGTGGCTGGGTCGCCGTCATCTTCTTCGGCATCACACTTGCGTTTACGGGTTGGATTCTGCGACGCGGGATTAGCGGGGGCATCGAGAAGCTCGCATTGATTGGCATGCCGGTCCTGTTTCTCTTCGCGTTTATCCTGATGGCCAGGGTTCTGACTCTTCCCACCGCCGTGGCCGCCCCGGTGGACGGCCTGAATTTCATCTGGGATCCGGACTGGACGAGCCTGAGCGATTCTAAGGTGTGGCTGGCGGCTGCCGGGCAGATGTTCTTCACGTTGTCCTTGGGGCTCGGTACGATTCACACGTACTCCTCATATCTGTCGGAGCGAGACGACGTCACGCTCACCGGACTATCCACAGCGGCCACCAACGAATTCGCAGAGATCGTCCTGGGCGGAACGATCGCGATTCCCGCCGCAGTCGTGTTCTTCGGCGTCGAGGGGACCATGGAAGTGGCCGGGGCCGGACCGTACGACCTGGCGATCGTAGCCATGGGGGTTGTGTTTCAGAGCCTTCCCGGGCCGGAATTCTGGGGCCAGATCATCGCCTTTCTGTGGTTCTTCCTGCTCTTCATTGCCGGCATCACATCCAGTGTGGCGCTTGCGAGCCCCGCTATAGCCTTTCTGCAAGACGAGTTCGGAACCACACGTGGAAGGGCGGTTCGCACCGTCATGCTCATGGCTGTACTACTCGGCTCCCTTCACGTGGTTTTCTACAGCCGCCAGTTTCTGGCTGAGTGGGACTACTGGGTCGGGACGTTCGGTCTCGTTGTCTTCGCCACGATAGAGGTTCTCATGTTCTCCTGGCTTTTCGGACTTCACAGAGGGTGGGACGAAATGCATCGGGGAGCAGATCTCCGCGTACCGTCCCCGTTCAAGCCTATCATGAAGTGGGTCACGCCAGCGTTCCTGCTGGTTCTCCTGGGGTGGTGGAGCGTTACTCAGGCTCTGCCAACCTTGCTGATGGAGAACGTGGCTGATCCCGAGACGATTCCTGTCCGGTGGTTCAGCCGAGCCGTGATCCTGATGATGCTTCTGGCGGGCCTGCTCATGATTCGAAAGGCGTGGCGACAGCAGGAGACGAGCGTCTCGGCTGGCCCCTAATAGGGTTCGCGGCGATGGGATACTTCGGCGTCAAGTTTTCGGTAGATTCTGGCCGCCTGGGCGTTATCTTGGTTCCATGAAACAAGTCAGCTTGCCGCCCCGCCCCGAGATGGTCCGCGCATACCAGCGCTCGGACACGGCCTACAATGGCGTGTTCTATACCGCCGTCCGCACGACGCGCGTGTTCTGCCGGCCGAGCTGCCCGGCCCGAAAGCCGCTTCCAAGAAACGTCGAGTTCTTCGCCTGCGCACGCGACGCTTTGTTCGCCGGCTACCGACCCTGTCTCAGGTGCCGGCCGCTGGAGTCGTCGGGCAAAGTCCCCGACTGGCTCCGAGGTCTGTTGCAGGCGATCGAGCAAGACCCTGGTAGGCGCTGGAAGGACCAGGATCTGAGGGACCACGGCCTGAGCCCGAGCCGGGTTCGGCGCTGGTTCAAAGCGCACCACGGTATGACGTTTCAGGCCTATCAGCGTGCCCGGCGACTTGGTCTGGCGCTGGGAACGCTACGCCACGGTGCCGCCCAGACATCGGCGGCGTACCGGAACGGGTACGACTCTCTCAGCGG
>JAZGCO010000145.1:0-6419 GCA_036476995.1 Gemmatimonadota bacterium | reverse complement strand
GCTCTTCCTCAGCTACCTTTGCGGCCTCGGCTTCCGCCACGGCCTGAGCGGCCTCAGCTGCCTGCTCCGTCTCCAGCGCAGCGGCTTTCTGAGCGGCTTCTTCTTCGGCGGCCTGGGCCGCTTTTTCTGCTTCCAACGCGGCTGCCTTTTCCGCCTCTTGAGCCGCCACCCTGGCTCGCTCTTCCTCGGCTACCTTGGCGGCCTCGGCTTCCGCCACGGCCTGAGCGGCCTCAGCTGCCTGCTCCGCCTCCAGCGCAGCGGCTTTCTGAGCAGCTTCTTCCTCTGCCTTGGAATCTTCACCTGGCGGTTTCGGCACATCCGGCCGAGGGGCAATGTCGCTGAGAATTGAAGTGTCCGTGACGAAATTCTGCCAATCGATCCGGGTCCGCTTTCTGCCCTTCGCCATCAACGACTCGTTCGACACTTGCTCATAGAACGGCAACAGCTGGGAATCCATTCCCTCATCGGTCTGGCAGAAGACGGCCCCCTCAGGCTTGCCCGGATCAGTCGTCACAAGGACGGCTGTGTGCCATGGCTCCTTGAAGATCGATCGATGCGTGGTAAGGTCCTGGTTGGACAGCCGGGGAGGTCCCTTCGGGTGGCTATGATACCAGCCGACCAGAATGCCCTTGTGTCGATCCACCTCTAGCTGAAGAGCGATCTTGGCTTCGGTGCTGATTTGGGGCTCGGCGTCCTCCTTCAACGGAAAGCGCGAGGGAATCGCGGTGTTGACGATGACGTAACGCCCACCCGAGTCGGGGCACTCACAGAGGTCGCCGACCAGGAAACCAAAAGAACTGGTTTCATGGGGTGAGGACCAGACGTGCGAAAACAACACGTCGAGTGCCCTCTGTACGAGAAACGTCTCGTACGCCGAGTTCGACCGTCTTGGAGCGTCTCCCTTCGTAGCCGGCTCCCACAGAACGCTCCGCAGCAACGGACGCGGCTTCCAGATGTGGTACGGCTCGGCGCTAGCCGACCCGACCGCGTCTCGAACCCACGTCGGTGCGACTGCGGGTTTCTTTGAATCCTGGTCCATATCCTCCATTCCCAGTGTACCGCTCTCGCTAGCCAGGGCGTGGGGTATCGGCTAACACTGGCAACGATTTCACAGAAGCCCGATTCTGACTGACATTTGTGTCAAAGTAAGCCATCTAAATTGGCTTTGATCGTCAAAGGGGGCAAGTCGTGCGCCGGCTCTGAGTTCTTGCGGGCCGCCGCAAGCGTTATTCTCTATTTTACAACAGTTTAGGCTCTATGACAGCTACTAACACGCCCCGCGCGTGAAAGTTGCATTACGCTCTTCCATGCGCAGGTCACACGGGTCCGTCGCCAAAAACAGGCATGGGCACAGGTCTTGCCTGCCCGCCTGCGGGCTCTCTGATCGCGCATAGAGAGTCAATAATCGGGGCTTTCGTTACACAAGAAGCGGGAGGTAGCAGCATGAAGAAAACGCTCCTTACCCTATTGGCAATCTTCGTCGCGGCTGGGCTGTATGCGATGCCGGCTGCCGCACAGGGCGTTCTGATTGACGCTAACGGCGGTGTCTACATTCCGGGCGGAGACGACTTCGACGGTACCGACGCCGGGTTCGGCGGCGAAGTCGGAGTCATCTACAACTTCCCGTCGGGATTTGGACTCGGCGTGGCGGGCCGGCGGAGCACTCACAATCTAGACGATCCCACTGGCCTGATCGATTCGTCCTTCGAAATGATCGGCTTCCTGGGAGTGATTCGATATGCGTTTCCGAGTCAGTCCTCTATCACTCCTTACGTGGAGGGGCGGGCGGGCCTATCCGACGTCACTCTGAAGGTTGCGGCGGGCGGTGTCTCAGTAGAATCGGGCGCGACTGGCTTCGAGGGCGGAGCTGTTGTCGGCCTGGGCGTTCCGGTCGGCTCGAAGGTCGCGATCGATCTCTCGGCCATGTTCTCATACCTGAACCTGGGAGACTTCGAGCTGGCGGGTACCCCTATCCCGGATACGGATTCCACGGGAAGCATTGTCGGGTTCCGGGCTGGATTCTCGATCGCAACCAACTAGCCACGTAGGATCAGATCGGCCCAAGAAAAGGAGCGCCCCGATTGAGGGCGCCCCTTAGCAGCGACGCTTGTCCGTAGATCTCAGTCGATCTTCATGACATTCTTGGCCTTCGGACCCCGGCCTTCCTCGATGAGGTCAAACTCGACCGCGTCGCCTTCATCCAGGGAGCGGAATCCATCCCCCTGAATCTCAGAGAAGTGCACGAAAGCGTCAGCACCGCCCTCGTACGAAACGAAACCGAAACCCTTGTCGTTGTTGAACCATTTCACGGTTCCCGTCAGTCGCGACATCGATCCTACTCCCCGCTGAGATCCACAGAAGCCTTCCAGGACATGGGCTGGAAGGGCCGGAGGCCGGACTCATGGGCCCGGAATCCGCTGGCAACAAGAAAATGGGGAAAGCCCCGCTTGTCAAGCGATTGAGGTGTCTACTTCGTTGCCGCCGAAGCCGTTAGCGACATAGATTTTTCGGCATGGATTCAGACCACTATCGATTCGTCTCCCTGCTCCGTCACGCCAAGTCGAGCTGGCGCGAACAAGGCCTGTCGGATCATGACCGGCCGCTGAACCCGCGGGGAGAGCGGGCTGCCCGCCTTATCGGCGAAGCCATGCTGGAGCGCGATCTGATACCGGATCTGACGCTGTGCTCGTCCGCTGTTCGTGCCCGCATGACCTGGGATCGTGTGTCAGAGGCTCTTCCCGTTCCCGTCCCGGTTCAGGTCGAGACTGACCTGTATCTGGCAGCGCCACGTACGGTTCTCGATTGTGTACGCGGCATCGCCCCAGACGTCCGGCACGTATTGATCGTGGGACACAATCCGACGATGCAGGCGGTTGCACTGGGGCTGAGCGGTACGTCCTCGCATCCCGCACGCGACCGGATCTGGCACAAGTACCCCACGGGAGCACTGATCGTCATTCGCGTCCGGTGGCCGGACTGGTACGCGGCGGGAGACGGCGAAACAGGCGAGATCGTGGATTACATCTGTCCCCGCGATCTGGAGTGAGCCCGGTCCGGAGGAAGCTGCCGGTGGTCGCCCTGGTGGCTGCCCTCAGTGCGGCGTGCGCCCCGAATCCGCTCCCAGTTTTGAGCCAACCACCACTGCCGGGCACGCCTCCGGCCGCCGTCGTCTACCTCATCGGAGACGCTGGCGCTTCCTCGGATTCCTCGCTGGTGCTTCGGCAGTTACGACAGGACCTGCTTGGTCAGGCGGCCCGCTCCGCGACGATGGTCGTCTTCCTGGGCGACAACGTCTACGAACACGGCGTTCGGCCCCATGGAGCGGACGGGCGCTCCGCCGAGGGCATCGCGCGGCTAGCGGCCCAGGCCGCAGTTGTCGAAGGCACTCGCGCTGAGGCCGTCTTCGTACCGGGGAATCACGATTGGGATCAATCCGACGGCGCTGCCGCGATCCGGCGGCAGGGCGATCTTCTCCGGCAGTTGGCGTCGACGAGCCTGCGGACCAGGATGCTCCCGGCAAACGCCTGCCCCGGCCCTATTTCCGTCGAGTTGGGCGGCGTCCTTCGGCTGATTTTCCTGGATACGGAATGGTGGCTCCGGGATGCGCCTGGGCAGCCGAACCCATGGTGCCCGGACGCTTCGAGGCAATCCGTACTCGACAGTCTCGCGTCCGTGTTGACATGGGCCGGTCCGGACCACGTCATCGTGCTGGGCCACCATCCGCTCGAGACGTATGGACCGCACGGCGGATACTTCGGTCTGCGAGACATCTTCTTCCCGGCCACCAACCTCTGGAAACCGCTCTACATTCCAGTCCCACTCTTGTATCCCATCGTCCGAAACCTCCTGACGCCGCGGCAAGATCTGACAGGCAGCTCCAATCGCGAGCTTCGAGAAAGCCTGGTACAGGCGTTCCGACGAGCCGGGCGCCGGCCGCTGGCTTACGCCGCCGCGCACGAGCATAGCCTTCAGGTGTTCGAGGGCGGTCCTTATGGGGTCGGCACGGTGCTCGTAAGCGGCGCGGGCAGCAAACTAACGCCTGTCGGAAAAGGCACGGCTTTGTTCGCTGCGGGAGAGCAGCATGGCGAGCACGGCTACATGCGGATTTCCGTGTGGCAGAACGACCGAGCGCTCCTCAGCGTGTACACGGACGGTAGCGGCGCCTGCCGCGATTCTCCCGAGGTGTGCGTGCCGCAGGCCACGCTTCGGTTCACCCGCTGGATGGCAGGTGTACTACCGTAGCCGTAGCCGCCCTCGCGCGAACCGCAGCTATCGGCTGCCAACGGGAAAGCGGTAGCCAACCAGGACGGCCAGATCCCGGTTGGCCACATCAAGACTGGCAGCAGAATCGTCGGCGGAACCAACCTGCACGTCGGCCCGAAAGTCCACGAGGAAGACACCGGGGCCTGCGTCGATATTGAGACCCGCCCCGACCACCACGTCAAACTGGCTAGTGCGCTGCGGGAGGCCCAGATCCGAACAGTCCTGCTTGTCCGAGATGCTGCCAGCGAAGGTCTCGATCCTGCAGTTGAGACTGAAGGCAGCCGCGAAGCCACTGAATACGACCGGCCGGATGGAGCTGCGGCCGAGTTCGACCCTTAACAGGACTGGAACCTGAAAGAAAAGTTGACGCTGCTTGACGCCAGGGTCTGACGAGGGAATGAGCCGGCGGTCGGTGTTCTCGCGCCCCCCCTTCCCTACCACCAATGCCTCGACCTGCAAACCAAGTCGGCCCGATGTGCCCAGGGGAAAATTGATGAACACACCGCCCTGCGGGCTGGCCACGTCCCATACGAAAAAGGCGTCACTGCCGCGCTGGTCGGCCACCCCACCCCCGGCCTGAATGCCAAAGCTAGTCCCGGCCCCTTGGGCGGCGGCGGGTGCGGGAGCGAGCAGGCAGAACCCTGCGCCCAGAGTCAGACAAAACGCTCTGGAATATGCTGTCGGCACCACAACCTCCTCTGGATGAACTGCGTACTGATCGCTTTGAGAATCCTACCGAAAGTCGCTCGTTGCAAGATAAATACCGAAAGCGTCAGTCGAACCTGTAAAGCCCTCCTGGTCACGCCTGTCCCGCCCTCCCGGCGTTGACGCTGGAGCGGCTCACGGGTTTCTTGAGGTGAATTGCCAAGGACTTCCCACATAACGAGGAGCACCCGTGATCAGCAGACGACTCAGCTGTGCCATAGGGATCGTCCTGGCCGCCATCAGCCTCGCGGCCTGTCAGCCAACGGACCCTGACCCGTCAGCAGATACCGGTTCCAGACAGGCCACCGAGGTATCCTCAGACGTGTATGTGGTCGAGATATTGGCCAGGGACTACGCGTTCGTCGGACCCGCCGAGATATCCTCCGGCTGGACGACGTTCCGGCTCACGAACGAGGGAACGGAACACCACTTTCTGTTCCTGAGCCTCCTTCCTGACGGTAAGATGTTTGATGACTATGTGGCGGAAGTGGCGCTGCCCTTCGACAGCGTGTGGCACGAGCTTAGAGACGGCACCATCGACAAACCTGAGGCCGGTGCGATGCTCGGACGTCTCCTCCCCGAATGGTTCGGGTCAGTTAAACCTATGGGCGGCCCCGGGCTCGTAGCAGCGGGCGGTGTCGCTCAAACGTCTGTCGAGCTGGAGCCTGGCGTCTACGTGATGGAGTGCTACGTGAAGACTCCAGACGGTGAGTTCCACGGAATGCTCGGCATGGCGCGACCGCTGACCGTGACGAGCGATGCCTCCGGCGCATTGGAGCCCCAGGCCGACATCGAGATCACGCTCTCCAACTATGACTTGAGGATTCGGGGCGACATGACGGCGGGGGAGCATACGGTCGCGGTCCACTTTCAGGAGCACCCGAATTATGGGCTTGGCAACGACGTTCACCTGGTCCGGCTGGAGGACGGGACAGACACGGAACAGGTGGTGAGATGGATGGACTGGATGAACGTAGACGGCCTCAGAGCGCCCGGCCCAGCGCAGTTCGTGGGTGGCACACACGAGATGCCGGTAGGGTACACTGCATACTTCACGGTGAACCTTGCGCCGGGGCGCTATGCCTGGATCGCTGAGTCGACAGCCGAGGGAATGGTTCGGGAGTTCACCATTGAGTGAGATGCCGGAGGAGGGACTCGAACCCTCAAGGGATTGCTCCCACCGGATTTTGAGTCGCCGCAGACCCCTAGACCACAGGGTACTATAGGGTACCGTAGGGCAGAAGTCTGCGCTCCCACGTTTCTGCGCTGCGACCTTTCTACCCTATGGTGCCCTGTCGTCAGGTACAGTACGGGTACAGTAGGAGCCTCATCCAGCCCTGCCCGGTTCGTCCCACGATTCACGCCGCCGCCAGAGACGCTCCGCCCGGGACCAGACCACGTCTTCCTCTGTCAGGTCTCGAAACGCTCGCAGGACCCGGCGATCGATGGCC
>JAZGCO010000144.1:0-2552 GCA_036476995.1 Gemmatimonadota bacterium | reverse complement strand
GCTGGATGGGAGCAAGACGAGTGCCGCTCGCCGATACACCGCCGCCAACACCTCCCGGCTCAGCGTCGGGAGCACGACGACTGCGTCACGTATCTCAAGGTCGGTCGCGAGCCTCTCTTGACTCCTCGAGAACTGACCTCCCACCCTCACGAGCCTGGTCCCGGGGTACTGCGTCCGTACCTCCGCGAAGAGTCGCAGCAACAACTCGATCCCCTTTCGCGGGACGGTGCTTCCCACGTGCAGGAGGTCGGCCGGCGCGTGGCTCGTCGGACCGAGTAGCCGGGCGGCCTCCTCGTCTGCCTTCGGGTCCGGCCCAGCCGAAAAAACTGGATGCACGCCAAGGGAGATCACCGAGAGCCGGTCCGGCGGCACGAGCCAGTATCGAAGGGGCTCATCGCGGGTCGCGGCACTGTCGCACGTCACATGCGCGGCCTTCCGCAGGCCGCTGAGGATCCGCGTGGCCATCTTCTTGTAAGGCAATCCACGTCTCTCCCCATCAGGTTCAACCAGACACCGAAACGCGTCGAGGTCGTGGCACGTGACGATCGTACGGTGGGGCGGCAGCGCATGGACCAGATGTGCGTAGCTGTGATCGACGATGTGAAATAGATCGTATTCCCGCGGTATGTCTGCCAACAGCCGAGGATAGTCCCAGAAGCGATTGAGGAAGCGGTCGGCGTTGACGGCGAGCCTCCCGTTCCTGAACGGTCCCATCCGGCTGAATCGCCGAACCATGTCCGGACGGACGCGGCTCGCACGGATCCCGGGCGCCTCGGATCTCTGGAGCGTGGTCAGGAGCATCTCCGCCACGAGATCCATGCTGGGCCAGTTCTCGTCCAGCAGATCACAGATGACCGCGAGGCGGGGCGTGACAGCCGACGTCAAGAGAACGCCCCGTTTCGCTGGAGACTCACTGTCGAAGCTTTCCCTCAAACCGCGTGCCTCAGCAACACTCGCTGTGTTCGTCACGATACCGCCCTAGATGTCTCGGTCGAGCAGGTGCGAAAAAAACTCCACGTGCTGCCGGGCAACCTCGGGCCAGGCGTACACGCTTCGCGCTCGCTCCAGCCCTCGCTTGGAAAGCTCGGCCCGCTGGTCTGGATCGCTCACAAGCTGTTCCAGGGCTCGGCCCCAGAGGGCCTCGTCTTTCTCAGGCACGATGATTCCCACATCGGACAGCACGTGAGGGATCTCGCCGCTATCGCTGCCGACGACCGGGATCCCGCACGCGAACGCTTCGATCAGCATTCGGCCGAACTGCTCCTGCCAGCGCGGGAGCGTCTGACTCGGCGCCAAGAGCAGATCCATCGCGTTGAGATACCGGGGGACCTGGTCGTGGGTGACGCCCGACACGATCCGCACCCGTTCCCCGTGACGGGCGGCCCACTCCCGCAGTGCTCGCTCGAGAGGCCCCCCGCCCACAATCAGCGCCCGCCAGGGCACGGTGAGCTTGTCGAGGACCGACATGAGCGTGTGGAGCCCTTTTTCCGGAACGAAGCGGCCGAGGAACCCGATGACGGGTGGGGCGGGCGTTTCCCAGGCGAGCTGCCTGCGTACGCTCAGCCCGGCGGTGCGATCCGGACGGAAATGATCGACGTCGACGCCAACCGGGATGACTCGCTTCGGGCGGCCGGCAAGTTGTGCCTTGCCTTCCAGCACCTGGTAGACCCCATGGCCGAAGGCGATCCAGCCGCTCGCCCGACTCATCGTGTAGCGTTCAATCCAGTTGAGAGGCGGAGGGTACCGCTTGGCGATGTTCTGGAACGTGGCGTACACGAGCGGCACGCGGCTCGGCGTCAGCCACGCCACCTGGCCACCAGCCAGGATGTACGGTTCCTCCCAACAGTGCACCAGATCCCAGGGACCGCGGAGAAGCTCACCCAAGCGACGTTCGTACAGCATCAAGTGGATGGAGCGAGTGAAGTAGGCTCGAATCCCCTGCAGCTCGCAGTCACCATTCGATGCCGGCTCGAGCCACACTGGCCGCAGGTCTCCCTGAAAAAAAGTCGGCGCGACCACCGTGACGTCCCAGCCGGCGACGCGGGCGATTTCCGCAGGCAGACGACGATTCAGCGCCACGCAGTAGGAATGGCCGATCGACAGCAGGCGCCGGCGCCGGTTAGGCATGAAGGGCTCGTTCCCGCTGACAGCTCGAAAGGATATTACGCATCGAGTAACGAACGCTGTTTTGGGCCGGCTCCACGACTACTGCGGGGAGGGGAGCGCCACCAAGTTGCGCTGAGGCTCCAGCCTCACCGCCGATCTGGAGATCGTCGTGGGGTATTGATCGATCTCCGCGAACCGGCGGTAGCCCAGACCGTCGAGCCGATCCAACAGATCGGAAATCGTGTAGCCGGCGGCGGAAGCGGTCGTCGGGTTAATTTCGAGAATGACCAACGGGCGGTGGTGTCGAATCAGGCGCTCGGCTCCACGAAGGAAGGCCAGCTCGCTGCCCTCGACATCGAGCTTGATGAGCACCTGTCCGGAAAAGCTCTTCCAGTCCGCCTCGTCATCGAGCGGGGTCATCCGCACGGATACCGTGCGGTGCTTCG
>JAZGCO010000143.1:0-7531 GCA_036476995.1 Gemmatimonadota bacterium | reverse complement strand
CCGGTGGACGGATCGGAAAAGCACCCGGCGAAAACAGGATGCGCGGGTTCGCGCACGTCAATCATGTGCAGGCCGCCTCCGCAGGTCTCTCCCCCACCGCTGGCGCCGACCACGTAGGCGAATCCCGTCGCCTCGTTCACGACGATGTTGTGGGCGCTCGCGATACCGTCGTAGTGCGCCGTCTCTTCAAACGTGACCGGGCCCTCTAGAACGTTGCGCAGCTGCGTGAGGTCGAAGATCTGCACGCCATGCTGGCCGGAGCCATCCGCCACGATGAACGCGTGGTTGGCGTACACCTTCACGTCGCGCCACAGGTTGATCGTGGCCCCTTCCGTAAGCGGCAGCTCACCCAGGTAGACCGGGCTTTCCGGAGTGCTCACGTCCACGAACGTCATTCCGTCGGAGCGTCCAACGATCGCGTACTCCCTGCCCGTCTCCGGGTCCGTCCAGCCCCACAGATCGTTCACCATGATCCCCCGCGCCGCGCCCAGACCGGCGGGCGGGATGTACGAGACCAGATCCACTTCGTGGCATCGGAAGATGCTCGCGCTGCCCTGCTCGCACTTCAGCTCTCCGTCGACGATCGCCTCTAGTCCGCCGCCCGCATCGGCCAGTGAACCTAGCTCGCTGAATCCCTTGGAGTCGCCAGCCAGGCCGAATCTATAGGCCAGGCCCGCGAACAGTTCGGTGCCCGGGGCGCCGATGACCGCCTGATCCCCGTGCGCCGCAATCGCGCTGCCGAAGAATCCGATGATGCCCTTCACGGGAACGGATAGAGCCTGCGTCTCAACCCAGGCTCCGGTCCCAGACTGGGTGAATACGTGGACGGCGCCGCGCAGGCCTTGCTCCGCGGGCGCTCCGGCCAGAAGCTGTGATCCGGCCATCGCCAGGGAGTGTCCCAGACGTGCCTGTGGCTGCGGAATGGAAGCTCGAATCGTGCTGGGCTCGGCCCAGTTCCCGTTCGCGTCCACCTGGAGACTGACGATAGCGCCGGCCGACCCATCGGTCAGCGGAGCGCCGGCCAGGATTCCGTCCTGGTGGAGCAGGACCGCGGCCCCCAAACCCAGCGTGCCTTCGGCGGTCAGGCCTCCGGCACTAGTCGCCGGTTCCCAGGCCCCGCCTCCGGAACGCCCGAACACGTGAACGCTGCCCGCCTGACGCTCGCCGCCACCACCGAATAGTGTGAACGCTACAGGTCCGGGTGCGCCGACTACGAGCCGCTCGTCATCGGCGGCCAAGGCCCCGCCGAAGCGGCTACCGGCTTCGGTACCGGTGGGCGTGACCAGGCCGCTCGCCGCCCACCCCTCGTTCGCCGAGCGTGAGAAGGTGAACACCGCCCCCTGCCCTTCCGCCGCGCCCGGGCTTCCGACCAGAATCTCGCCACCCGAGATAGCCACCGCGGCGCCGAATTCATCCCCCCGGGCGCCGCCTGGATACGAGAGCCTGTCGGTCTCGACCCACTCTCCCTCTTCTGACCTCTCGAACACGTACGCGAGACCCCGGCTATTGCGGTGCTTCGGCGCGCCAGCGACCAGCAGGTCCTCGGTAGAGGCCAGAACGTTTCCGAACCCATCGCCAGCACCAACACCCTCGGCGCTCAACGCACCGTGCTCTACCCACTCTCCCGTTTCGGGATCGGTCCGGAAGACGACTATGCTTCCGGGCCTCGTGGCCGGGACGGAGAAAACCGCGAACTCCTCCGTTCGGCCCACCAACGCCTCGTTCTCTAGGAGCACCACGGCAGAGCCAAAACCCGCTACCACAGCGCCCGGCAGGCGCTCGCCAGGCCCGGAAGGAGCTATCGACTGCGCGGCCAACGGGCCGGCACTCAGTGCGCCCGCCACCAGAACCGCCACGACCGCGCCGAAACGCGCCGCAAGACCTCTCAACATCGTATCGAACCTCATGAGGTTTCCTCTCCCGATAGTTCTTCGGCCGAAACATCTACCATGTCTTCCAGGTCTTCTTCGTCTTCAGACAGATATTCCTCGTCCGTCGGTTCGGTGTCCACATCCAGTCCGCCGCCTGGGGTGGCCATGACCCTCTTTCCCGACAGGCTGATTCTGGACGCCGCAAACAGAAGGCACGCCGCTCCGGCGATGACCAGGGGCTGGATCACCGGATGGACTAGAAACACGATAATGAACGCACCGCCCCAGAATACGGAATTGAAGCGGGCCATCCGCTGGAGCAACGCGCCACTCGGCCTCCCTCGCAGCAAGACCAGGCTAGACACACCCGCGAACAACAGAAACAGGCCGAACGAAAGGCTAAACGCCTGCAGCATTCTCCACAGCGAGCCGTCCAGAACAGGATCAGCTACAAGCGCCTGCATTCGCCGGGCGATCTCCAGGCGCTCCGCAGTGAACCGGCTCTCGTCGATATAGAACAGATAGTGTTGGACCGAATGCGCGGCAGCGGACACGAGCAGCCACCAGGCGGCGATCTTGAAGAAGAAACGGCCGAGTCTCATTCGGCGGCCACAGCGCTGGTCTCCGCTACGTGAATGAATGAACCGACCCGTACCGCCCGAGAATAGCCGACACCCGGTCCCCACCGGGTTCCGGCGGGCACTTCGGTGCACAGCCTCTCAGACGAACGTTCCAAACCCTACCTCCCTGGTTGCCGGATCAAACCTGAACCAGGCGACGGCGCGGATCAAGCTGGGCGCTCCGCGTCTGCTCAGGCGGGCGGTGTGGAGATAGCTCCGGCGCATGGCAGCAGGTCGGCAAACACGAATCCATCCCGAGTCAGGATTTTTCCAGGGCACACCTCGATCCGACCCGAAAACATCGGACCGGCCGTAGCGCAGGTGTGAAACTCCCCGTTCTCACCGCAGGGATCCACCTCGGCAGGAAGATCCTCCAAGAAACTCGCATCGTAAGCTCGGCCGGCAAACGTCACCGCAAGCTGACCCGGGTCCACGCACGTCACGGTAGCCTCCAACCCGCCCGTGATCATGGCGGCGCTGAGTTCTGCGGTATCCAGACCCCAGAGTGGAAACATGGGCTCGATTCCTGACCCCGCCAGCAAATCCTCACGGTAGGCGCGGACGTCCTCTAGAAAGAGATCGCCGAAAGCCATCGCCCGGACACCGCTCGACCTGGCCGCCTCAATCAGCGAGCGAGCCCTAGCCTCATACGTGGCGTTGTCGCATGGATACGGAATCTCGACTAAGTGCAGAGGTAGGCCAGCGGCTTCGGCCTGCCGCCGAACGATCTCCGTCCGGACCGCGTGCATGGAGACGCGGTCGAAGTCCGCCGTAACCGTTGTTACGAGCCCGGTAATCTGTAGCGCCGGGTCGTCGCCAAGTACGTGTAGCGCCCAGGCGCTGTCCTTGCCGCTACTCCACCAAAGCCAAACCTGCACGTTCAGCTAGGCCTGGCCGAGAACCGGCCCAGGGACTCGCCTGGGGAGGTCACTTCGCCCTGCGAGCTTATGCGACTGGCCAGAGCCAGCCGAATACACCAGCCGTTAGAAGTCCGTACAGCAGGGCATCGAACTGCCCCTTCAGCACAAAACTCCACGGCCGTCCGAGCCAGATGGCGTCCTGCACCGCCGCCATTCCATAGGCCAGCCAGGCAGTCGTCCCGGCGATCCGAAACACGGCTAGGTACTCTGCGCCCGCGTCCAACGTACGACTGGTCAGGTACGCCACGATTGTGCCCACCAGAAGGGAATACACGAACCATATCGTGAGCTGCTTGCCCATGTTGGGCTTGCCCGTTGGGAGCACGGTGATGAACGCGTTCGGTCCCTCCTCGAACTTCTGAGCTCCTTCGGGCGTCTTGGCGTCGTCCCAGGAGGCCATATGCGGAATGTTGTACATCCCGGGTGCCAGGCCCTTCAGAGCGTCGCGAGCTGCCACCTCATCGGATACTGCTTTGAAGTCGGACTTGTGGAACGGGAGCACCATCCACACGACGGAGCTGGCGAGCCAGACGGCGATGCCGGAGACGAGAATAGCCAGCCACAGAGAAGCGATGGTTACCATGACAGCCTCGCAGTCGGGGGAGTTCGCTCAGAAGATACGTGGCATGGCGTGGTTCCTCTACATGGGTGGTTGGCCGTGAGGGCTGCGGCGCCGATCCTCCACTCCACGAGCTACCAGCAACACACCGCTGAATGCTGGCTCGGCGGAGTCCCGGCGGCGCAGCCCCAGCCATTCCCTTGATAGCTAGGAGCACGGAGCTGAGCGTTCGCTTCGGGAGTCTTGTCCGTTCTATCTTTCAGAGTACGCTCCATCGACTTCCGAGGATCCATGATTACATGCTAGACTCCGGCCCCAAGACTCACGCCGCGCTGCTCGGCAGTCGCCTTGTTATTGCGGCGGTGTTCCTGTGGCATGGCATACCGAAGGCGTTCAATATTTCGGCTGCGATGGAGAAGTTCGTCGGATTTGGACTCCCAGGCGTGCTTGGTCCGGTCACGGGCTGGGTGGAGGTCCTGGCCGCGGTGGCCCTGGTGCTCGGAGTGTTCAGCCGTTGGGGCGCGCTCGCGTTGGTGGTCGTCATCGTCGGAGCGCTTGTGACAGTGCAGATTCCGGGCGGCATCTCAACGGGCCTCGAGCGAGACCTGCTGATCCTGTCGAGTCTTCTTCTCCTAGCCGCTGCAGGGCCTGGTCGGTACCGGGTTCGCGGGACCGACTGATTCCGCCGACGCTGGCCGGTGAGCAACCGCCAACGATGAAAGGGGTGATCCGCCGTGGTCGACCGTAACAATATCGCTCGCCTCCCGGGTCAGGCGGCCCTCGCGCCTATCTCACCCTTGCTGCTCGCCCTATTCGTCCAAGCCTGCGGTCCGTCGGATGACCGAGCCACGGACGGCGCCGATGCAGGTTGGACAGCGGTCACCGACACGGTGGCCGATACGATCACGGTGGGCACGGTGTCCGGGCAGGTGTGGGAGTCGGACGCGGAGCTTGTTTCGGAGCTGAGCATCGGGGTGTTCGACGGCGCACCTGAATACCAGTTCGGCAACGTCCGTGCGATCGCGGTTGACACCGATGGCCGAATGTATGTCCTCGATGCCCACGGTCCGGTACTGCGCACGTATGCGCCGGATGGCACGTGGCTACGGGACATCGGCCGTGATGGAGAGGGCCCCGGCGAGTACAAGCAGCCCGACTCGGGGCTCGCGGTCCTGCCGGACGGCCGGATCGCACTGCGCGATCCCGGGAACGCGCGCATCTCCATCTTCTCCCCGGAAGGTGAGTACCTCGATTCCAGACCTATGGCAGGGAGTTTCAATACGTCCAATCAGATGGTCGCTGACATTTCCGGGTCGCTGCTCACTCCTATCGTCAAGAACCTCGGGGCGTCCGTGCTTCAATGGCAACGCGGAATGGCGCGTTATCGGGCGGACGGAACCGTAGATACAATAGATACTCCCGACTGGGGGTACGAAGAGGCGATAATCTCGGGAGAGAGCGAAAACAGCAGCAGCACGAGACGTGTCCCGTTTACACCTAGACAGATCACTGCGTACAGCGGACAGGGATACTTCGTGGTTGGAATTAGCGACAGGCATCGTTTCACCTTGCTGAAGCCCGGTGGACTTGCTTTGACTATCGAGCGGGACTTCGAGCCGGTCGCGGTGGATCCGGCAGAGGCCTCGGCGGCGCGCGAACGGGTGACGGCCAACTTCCGCGACAACTTCCCGGGTTGGAGGTGGAACGGTCCGAACATTCCGGATGTCAAACCAGCGTATCAGGCGTTCGTCATCGCTCAAGACGGACGGATTTGGGTGCATCTGCATGCTCCCTCGGAGCGCTACATGGACGGGGCTGAGCAACGCGCGGAGGAAAAGCGCCTCGGGCGGCCTGTGAATCCCTACCGGGAGCCGGTGCGGTTCGATGTCTTTGAGCCGTCGGGCGAGTACCTGGGCGAGGTAGCGGCCCCTGACGGCTTCGTTCTCCGCCCGTGGCCGGTGATGCGCGGCAACACCGTGTGGGCGATCGTCAAGGACGAACTCGACGTTGCCCGGCTACACCGATTCAGGCTGGAGTTCAAGGCCGAGGCCCAGCGCTAGGCGAACCCAAGTCGGGCGGCCTAGGTATAGAGCTTCGGGTTCTTGAACGGGATCAGGGCCGCTATCACGGCCTGTTCGTAGAGCCTCGCCCGGTCCAGAGCGTTCCCTGTGAGAAGGCCTACGGCGCCTTCTTTCTGTTTCGAATTCTCGCGATCGAAGACCACGTCGTCGGCATCGCCGAGTTCCATCCCGCCGCGGACCAGCTCAGCTACTGCAGAAGGGAGGGAGAAGGTGGCCGTCCGGCCTCGTCCTACTCCTGCACTCGTCCTGACGACGACCCATGCGAAGGCGGTCATCCCTTCCGGAGTGTCCTCAATTCCACCTTCGATCCCGACCCAGTAGTCAGCCACTTCTGATTCGCGTGCACGCTGCGAGCGTTGTGTGGCTCCGAGGAGTGTTTCCTCGCTGGACAACGGCTGGTCGGCGACACCTGACGTCACGGCGACCGTCTTGAGCTCAAAGGTCTCGCCGTGGAACATCGATTCGAACGCTCTCAGCGCGGCCCTCGTCTTGACCGGATTATCGGATGCCACGCAGATTCTCTTGACCACCCGCAGGTGCTACTTTCCTGCCCCGATTGTGCGTTGCTGGGCGCCGGTCACCAATCCTTCGACGAACTCCTGCCGCTCCGACATGTGCGACTGGTCTTGTTCGAGCTGACCGAGCCGCGAATCGATGGACTCAAGGTGACCTGTAAGGCGCGCCCATTCATTCTCGCCCGGGAGCCCTTCCCGGCGTGTGCGCAGCCATTCGTCCGTCAGTTTCCCCAGCCGCCGAATGATAGGGATGGCGACGAGGAACCCACCGACGATGAGTATCATCACGACGGTGAAGACCATGCCAAGAACGACATCGGGATCGAAATTCATCAGATTGCCTCTTTGGTTTTCGTGGAAGACGGGTACTGCCGGCCTGGTTCGAGCATGTGCGCCTACCGGACTTACGTGCTCCGGTCGGACCCGGTTTCGCAGCCCGCTTCGCCGAAATCTCCGATCTGCTGTTCGCTTTCAGTAAGGCTATCTCCCAGGAGATCCAGGGCGTCGAACTCGTCTCGGTTCTCGGCTACGAGCGCGGTGTGCGGCTCTCGGCTGGTCCACCGATCCACAGTCAGGTATCGGCTGGAGCGGTCTCGGTCTCGCAATAGGGTCGTGCCGAGATACTCGGACGAGCGCCCGAAGAATCGAGCCCAATCCCCGTCCGGACCATACATCTCCTCAAAATCCGGTTCGCAGCCCGCCTTGACCCGGTACTCCCAAACATAGACAAACCCAGCCAGCCGCGACCTAGTAGGGCACATCCAGCGCTTCGCAGAGAAACTTGTTGAGTGGCTCCGCGGCCCTGCACAGGCGCACGAACTCGTCCATGAGGTCGCCGCTCGTGAACACCTTCTTCGTCATCTTGGCCCCGCCGATGAAGTCCTTACGCTTGAGGTCTTCGATCAGGGGGTGGTCTGCGTCGTAGCCGCGGGGCGGTCGCTTGAGCGAATCGCCCTGCGTGTAGT
>JAZGCO010000142.1:0-27728 GCA_036476995.1 Gemmatimonadota bacterium | reverse complement strand
GTTGAGACCCTGCAGCGGGTGTATCAGAAAGCAGACCGGGAAACGATGTTTGAGGTCGTTATGAATCCGCGTCCGTTGCGTGAAGCGAGATAGACGGATGATTAGACTTGACACCCCGGCGTGGTTGCTGTTGACTGGCCTGCGGCATAATGGGTAGGATCGTGCACGAAAAGTACACACGAAAGTACACACCTGCTCTAGGCCCGAAAGTCGGAAAAGCCGGATACCCTTATTGGTCCGGTCCGAAGTATGCGGGGGCGAGTAGCTCAGCTGGTCTAGAGCGCCTGCCTTACAAGCAGGAGGTCGCTGGTTCGAATCCAGTTTCGCCCATGTCGTGTGCGTGTGACGGAAGCCTGCAGAGGCAGGCCGATCTGGAACAATCTGGCTGTAAATCGGGTCATATGGTTTGGCAACAGCGGCTTCCGCACGTCGGGAGACGCTGGCTCAAGATGAGGACAGAAAAACGATGCTTCGAGTGAACGCGATGAAAACACCACTCCTGGTCGCAATGGCGGTGTTCGGCCTGCTTCTTCTGGCGGACGCACCGGAGGCTGCGGCTCAGCAATCGGGTCGGGCCCGGGTGCTTGTCGTTCCGTTGCAGACGGGCGCGGGTGTGCGCTCCAACTTCGGAAGGAAGGTTGCGGACGAGGTCAGGAAGAAAATCGGCGACTTTCCCACCATGGCTTCGATCGAAGAAAAAGAAGTCAAGGCGGAGCTCAAGCGACTAAAGCTGAACGAGAAGGAGTTGGGGGCGATCCAGTGGCGTCAGCTCGCCGGTCGTATGAATGCGCAGGTCGTCATGTACGGCACTGTTGCCAACAACGGCCGCGGCAACGCGGTCAATGTAGCGTTCATCGATGCCAAGACAGGTGATGAACTGGCCGTACCGGAGTTTACAGTGGCGGGCGACGGAAGTTCTGAGGTGAAGGAAAGTGCCACGACGATCCTGACCGCATTCGAACGCCACGTGGAGTATCAGCAGGCTCTTCTCTTCTGCCAGGACTATCTCCAGGCGGAACAGTACGAGGACGCGCTCCGCAACTGCGAGAAGGCCCTCGAGATGAATCCTGGGAGCGTGAGCGCCCGGCTGCTTCGAGGCAGCATCTACGTTGGGATGGAAGACTGGGACAAGGCGCTGCCGGACTTGGAGTACGTAATCGAGCTCAATCCGGCCGAGACGAGCGCTCTCCAGCTTGTCGCGTACACCCAGGCACATCTCGGGAACATGGAGCGGGCTACCGAGCTGTACCGTGCGTATCTCAACTTCAACCCGGAAGATGTCGAGGTTCGTCTCAGCGTGGCCTACAATCTTGCCAGTGCAGGTGGTCACGCTGAGGCGATTGCCCTTCTCCAGGAAGGCATCGCCATCGACGATACGATTGCTGAACTGTGGAAATACCTCGGCGATGTAGCACTCAACAAGGGTACCTCAGCCCCCGAGGGTGAAGAGGTCGCTGATGAGCCAGAGTCGGGTGTTTACGATGAAGCCGCTGTTCGCCTGGCGGTGGAGGCGTATGAGAGAGTTCTGGAGCTCAAAGGTGAAGACGTTGGGCCGGAGCTTCTCCAGAACGTCGTCGCGGCCTATCTAGCGATCGGTGACTATGACGCCGCGCTCCAATTTGTGGATCGCGCTCTGGCCATGGTGCCGGACAACGCGGCTCTGTGGTCCAGCAAGGCTGACGTTCTCGGCCGCATGGACCGGTTCGAAGACGCTGTAGCGTCTCTGGACAAGGTTCTCGAGATCGATCCTGCGTATCCGAACGGGGTGCTCAGGCGCGGGCTGTTCCGTCTGCGCGGCGGCGACACCGGGGCGGCCCAGGAAGACTTCCGAGCCGCCGTCGCCTCGGGGGCCGACCCCAACGTCATCGCCCAGCAGCTCTTGGCTCGTGGGCACCGGGACCACTTCCAGAAGAAAGAGTACGCCGCTGCAATCAGTATGTTTGAGGCCGGCACCGAGTTCGCGACCGAAGCGAGCGTTCTCGATCAGCTCCACTTCTTCTCGGCGTACGGGTACTATCAGCAGGGCGTCGGAATCGACAAAGGCAACCCTTCCGAACAGTGCGCGCCGGCCCGACGAGCGCTAGCCAAGTTCCAACGGGTGGAGCCAAGTCTACAAAAATCTGGCGCTGTGCAACGCAACAACCAGGCGCAGATCCGGGAGAGCACAGACGTATACGTGTACCGGCAGCAGCAGATCATCCGTAAGAGCTGCTAGTCGCATGTGATAGTTCGGCGTCGAATCAGGGCGCTGCAAGGGCCCGGCGAGGAATTTCTTCGCCGGGCCTTTTTCTTGTCCCGCTCCCACGGCGGCATTCGACACTCGCATGGTGAAGCGCACCGGGGGTTGCGGCTACACTCCTGGTTGAATAGAATGGGCTGAAGTGGGGTAAAGTGGGGATTAATGGGTGATCAAACACGCGGACTAATGGTGCGTCTTGACCGGTTTTCTCGGGAGCTACCTGTACCAGGTAGACAGCAAGGGACGAGTCACGCTGCCCGCGGCCTTTCGCCGCGGGAGCGATTCACTGTCTCTGGTGCTGGTCCAGGCGTTTCCGGACGCCCTGGCGCTCTACCCGGACGAGAACTGGAGGGCCGTTGAGGAACGCCTTGAGGAGTTCGTCCAGCGAAACCCTGAGAGACGCCGGGACGCTCTGCGGTTCACGGCGAACGCATACTCCGTTTCGCCGGACAAGCAGGGACGCATTCTCGTGCCAGACCGGCTACGGGTGGTGATCGGTATCGAAGAGGAAGTCCTGATCGTGGGGGCACTAAAGCGGATTGAGCTTTGGAATCCGGACCAATTCGCCCAGAGTGACAGGCAGCTCGACGACGAGGAATTGAGCGCAATCCAGACGATTTTCCTCTAACCAGGCGTTTCGGCTCGAACGGAGTACGGATGGCCTCAACCGACTTCGTTCACGATCCGGTCCTAGCAACTGAGGTCGTAGAGAGTCTACGGGTAGGGAAAGTCGGCTGGATCCTGGACGGTACGGTGGGTCGAGGAGGGCATGCTGCACGCCTTCTCGAGGCTTTCGACGGTGTGCGTCTGATCGGGCTGGACCAGGATTGCGAGGCGGTAGAGGCAGCCGAAGCCGTGCTCCGGCCATACGGAGACCGGGTCCTGTTGCGGAAGGCAAACTTCCGCAAGGCAGGTAACTTACTACGCTCTTTGACAGAAAAAATCGAACTGGTAGGTGCCCTGCTGGATCTCGGTGTGTCATCTCACCAGCTCGACACTTCGGCTCGCGGGTTCTCCTTCCGCCGGGGCACTCCGTTAGTAATGCGGATGGGCGGGACAACCGGTGGTTGGGGGACCGCGGCCGACCTACTGAACACAGAATCAGAAGAAGAACTGGGACAGATCTTTAGGGAGTTCGGAGAAGAGCGCCGCTGGAGGGCGCTTGCCCGAGAGATTGTGCGGCGCCGCTCCCAGCATCCGTTGCGTGACGCCGAGGACCTTGTCGCAGCGTATCGAAGGGTTGCCGGAGCGGGGATGGGTCCCGCCGACAAAGCGAGGATCTTTCAAGCGGTACGAATAGCGGTCAACGACGAACTCGGGGCTCTACGCGAGGGGCTGACGGCACTCCGGGATGAGCTTGAATCGGGAGGCAGACTGGCTGTGATCTCCTATCACTCACTGGAGGACCGAATCGTCAAGCACGCATTCCGGGAGTGGAGCCGCACGTGCACGTGTCCGCCTGAGCTGCCTGTGTGCAGGTGCGCCGGCGTAGCCCTTGGGAAAACAGTGACCAGGCGACCCATAACCCCCGGGGCGGAGGAGATCGCACGGAACCCGAGAGCACGTAGCGCAAAGCTCCGAGTCTGGGAGCGGGCCGGGTGACCCGCCCGTCGGGGCGACGCCACACCGGCAAAGGTATGCGCGCCAGCCGGGGTCGCCGGGCCGGAGCGCTTTGCCGCCGCTTGTTCGGCGTGGTATCGATTCTGTTCCTTGTCGTTTCGATGACAGTGTCCGTACGCAGGACCGCCGAAGGCCGGCGGCTTTCCGAGACAATCAGTGACATGGACCGCGAGGAGGGATTGTTGCGGGCTCAACTGGCTGACGAGATCGTTCGAGTGGAGTCGTTGGAGTCACGTCCCAGAGTACTGCGGGCGGCGTCCGGCCTTGGTCTCCATCCGGCGAATGACACACAGGTCACATACCTGAAAGATCCCCGATGACAGCCAGCCGACGCAAGCGCCTGGCGAATATGCACACTCGTCGGGCGCACTTCATCGCGTTCAGCCTCGCTATCATCACCGCCGCGTACGTGGCGCGGGTGACTCAGCTTCAGGTGGTTCAGGGAGACCGCTGGCAGACCAGAGCCGTAGATCAGTCGGAGGTTCGGGTTGTTCTTCCGGCCACACGCGGAAGGATTCTTGACCGCGAGGGGCGGCCGCTCGCCCTGTCCCGTGAAGAATTTCAGGTCTACTACGCTCCCACGGAAGTGGCGAACCAGGATCTTTCGCTGGCCATCCTGACAAAGACCCTGGGCCTTTCGGCTCGCCAGACCGCTCGGCTGAAGAAGGGGGACCGCGGGTGGATTCTCCTTCCGCGCAAGGTGACGAGCCGCGAACGGGATGAACTCTCACGGGCCATGGGCTCTGGAATTTACTTCGTGTCCGTTCCGACGCGCGTGTATCCAGAAGGTCGGCTGGCCCGGGCGATCCTGGGGACCCTTGATTCCGAAGGAGCGGGCAGCTCAGGAATCGAGGCCAAGTACGACAGCCTGCTGCGCGGCCGTCCGGGTGAGGTGGCTCAAACGCGGGACGCGCGCGGCGCGACCTATAGAGATCCGCAGGTGCCCCTCTCGCCGCCGGTGTCTGGACACGATCTGTACCTGACGCTGGATGCGGAGCTCCAGACGATCGCAGAGATCGCTCTGGATGAAGCCATAGACCGAACCGGCGCGAGCGGCGGCGACGTGATCATTGCCGACCCTACGACGGGCGAACTGCTTGCTGTGGCAAGCCGCAGACAGGGCGCGGGTCTTCGCGTACCTGCATTCAGCGACCCTTTCGAACCGGGTTCCACAGTAAAGCCGTTCCTTCTCGCGGCACTTCTCCAGGAAGGCGAAGCTGACCTGGCAGACAAGGTGTACGCTGAGCATGGCCGTTGGATGATGGGAAGCCGTCTGATCGAGGATGTGCATGAGTACGACACACTGACCGTCGCACAGGTGCTCAGGTACTCGAGCAACATCGGTGCGGCCAAACTCTCGACCCGCTTGGAACCCGGCCAGCAATACAGCTATCTGCGCGACTTCGGATTTGGGACACCGACAGGGGTGGTTCTTACGCCTGAGAGCGGAGGGCTACTCCGGAGGCCCGAGGACTGGTCGGGACTGAGTCAGGCATCCCTGGCTATCGGGTACGAGCTGATGGTGACGTCGCTGCAGCTGGTATCCGCGTACGGGGCACTCGCCAACGGCGGAACGCTGATGAAGCCGCGACTGATCAGAGAAATCCGTGGACCGGATGGCGAGTCGGTGTATAAGCTGGCGGAGACGCCGGTTCGGCGCGTCATAGACAGGAACGTGGCGTCACAGATCAGCCAAGTCCTCGGCTCTGCCGTCAACGGCGAGGGCGGCACGGGTACCCGTGCCGCTCTGCGCACCGTATCCATCGCCGGAAAGACGGGCACAGCTCGAATAGCATCAGCTGGAGGGTACTCCGAGCGCTACCAATCGTCCTTCGTGGGATTCGCTCCCGTAGAGGATCCGGCGCTCGTAATCCTCGTTAAGCTCGAAGATCCACAGGGCGAGTACTACGGCGGCCAAACTGCTGCCCCTGTCAGCAGGGCGATATTGCAGGCGGCCCTGGCGTCCAACCAGCCGTACGCAGCCCGAGTGGCTGCCCATTCCGGGCCGAAGCGTGAGCTAGCCTGGGGAGCGCCCGACGCTGCTCCCGCCCGTGCCGTGCTGGTTAACTCTCGGCAGGTCGAGGCGTTCTCATCCCAGTCCGAAGGGCCGGGAGCGGCGTTCGTCCACCTGCCAGACCTGCGGGGACTCGCGATTCGGCCTGCGTCGGCACACTTATTCAGGCTGGGCCTGAACGTGGAGCTAGAGGCTTCGGGACGGGTAAGAAGACAAGTACCCGCTGGCGGCAGCCGGGTAATTCCCGGTGCAACCGTCTTGTTGCAGTAGGAGAAAGGAAACGTCGATTGGGGGCGATCGGCGCGTGGCCTCGCGTGGAGCCACCGAGGATGACTGACCGCCTGCCTGGTGGTGAAGCCGGAATCTCCGTAAAGCCGGAACTGGTCGTGAGCCGCTTGCACCGAGCCGGTCTGACCAGCCGCTGGATTGGCGGCCCTCCCACCGTGTTAGCTGGTTTTCATACTGATTCCAGGCATATTGAGCCGGGCGCAATGTTCTGTGCTATTTCGGGCACAGAGTTGGATGGGCATGTGTTCATTCCGCAGGCTGTAGCCGCGGGCGCTGCGGCATGCATCGCGGAACGCGCTCTGGATGATCTGGCGGTCCCACTGCTGGTAACGTCGGACACCCGCCTCGCCGCCAGCCACCTGGCGTCGCTATTCGCCGGCGACCCGGCCGGGGACCTCCGGCTCGTCGGCGTCACGGGCACGAACGGGAAGACGTCCACCGCACTTCTGCTGCACCATTTTCTGTCTCCGCTCGGTGCATCCGCGGCGCTTGGCACACTGGGTACCTGGCCCGCTAGTGGCGCGCCGGAAGCGAGCGGATCCGGGGTGGCCGCTGGCGGTGGAATGACGACGCCAGGGCCTGTCGAGCTCATGGCCGAGCTGGACCGTCTGCGGCGCCAGGGCACGCGCCTGCTGGCCATGGAGGTCTCGTCGCACGCTCTGGACCAGAAGCGCGTTGACGCGCTCGAGTTCGAGTGTGTGGTGTTCACCAATCTCACCCGCGACCACCTGGACTACCACGCGGACATGTCGGACTACCGGGCATCCAAGCTGCATCTGGCGACGCTGCTCGTGCCCGGAGGAACGGCGGTGGTGTGCGCGGACGATCCCGCCTGGAAGGATGCTGACTTCGGCGGCCACCCGATGGTCACCTTCGGTCTATCGGCGGACGCAGATGTCCGAGCTCTCGATGTCCGCACCGGTCTCGAAGGGAGCCAGTTCCGCCTGTGGGCGCACGGCCGGACGATCGACGTGACTCTCCCGCTGCTTGGATCCGTTAGCGTGTTGAACGCGCTAGGCGCAGTTGCCGCCGCCTTGACCATGGGATTGGAAGGCGACCTGGCCGACTTGCTCGTGAGCATGGGCCAGATTCCGGGCCGAATGGAGGTCCTGGCCTCCACCCCAGCACTCATCGTGCGCGACTACGCCCACACGCCGGACGCTCTGGGCCTTACGACGGCAGCGATGCGAGAGCTCACCGACGGACGCGCCATCGTGGTCTTTGGGTGCGGCGGCGGTCGGGATCGTGGCAAACGGGCCCTGATGGGAAGAGCCGCAGCGGAGAACGCGGATCTGCTTCTGGTTACGCAGGACAATCCCCGGTCCGAGGATCCAGCCAAGATCGTGGCGGATATCGTAGCTGATCTTCCCCAGGGCGTGTACGAAGTCGTGCTGGACCGTCGCGAGGCCATAGAGCGCGGTGTAGGACTCCTCGGCCCCGGAGACTCCCTCCTCCTCGCCGGAAAGGGACACGAAACGTACCAGATTGTGGACGGTAAGAGGACGCCGTTCGATGAAGCCGAAATCGTGGCGGAGCTCCTGCGGACGGAGGGCACGTGAGCGGCGCCTCGTTTGAGTCGGCCGAGCTCCGCGACCTCTTCGGTCTCCCGGCAGAATCGTCGTCGCAGGACTATGCGTCAGTCAGTACCGACACGCGGACCATCGGCGAGGGTGACCTGTTCGTGGCCCTGCGGGGCGAGAACTTCGATGGAGCTGACTTCCTGGATGAGGCCGCGCGCTGCGGCGCGAGAGGTGCGGTTGTGCCACATGGGGCCATCTCACCAGAGGCTGATTTTGAGTTGTTCGCAGTGTCCGACACAACACGGGCTCTGGGCAGTCTGGCCAGCCATCATCGGACTCGCAGCGCGGTGCGGGTGGTTGGAATCACCGGCAGTTCCGGGAAAACCACAGTCAAGGAAATGCTGGCGCACGCTCTGTCCGGCTCGTTCGACACGCACCGGACCAAGGGCAACCTCAACAATCGCATCGGCCTTGCACTGTCGATACTGGGCGCGCCGGCAGAGGCGGATGTGTGGGTGCTCGAACTCGGAACCAGCTTGCCCGGAGAGATTGCCGAGCTGACTGCGATCGCCGATCCAGATGACGCCGTAGTTACCACAGTGGGCCCGGCCCATCTGGAGGGCTTGGGTGACATTCAGGGAGTCCTGGATGAGAAGCTAGCCCTGGTCCGCGGGGCTCGCAGCGAAGGTAACATCGTCGTGGGTGAGATCCCGGCCGACCTACCTCTCGCAGCGCGCCGAATTCGGCCCGAGACCATCACCGCGGGAATCGGTGCGACAGCCGACTACTCGCCCGACGACTACGAGGTTGGAGCCGAGGAGGTTGTGTTCCGTAAGGACGGGGCCACGTACCGGGTGGCGGCCGGAGGAATGCATCACCTGCGGGATGCACTACTGGCCGCCTCGCTGGCGGAGCGTCTGGATGTTCCGCCCGCTAGGGCTGCCGCCGGCCTCGCCGAGTTCAGGCCTCTGGGGCTGCGGGGCGCGGTGCGTCAGTTGGGCGATCTGACCGTCATCGCAGATTGCTACAACGCCAACCCTGAGTCGTTCCAGGCGGCCATCGAACACTGCCGCCGGGCCTTCCCCGACCGGCGACGTGTCGCCGTAATCGGCACCATGCTCGAACTCGGCTCGTACTCTGATCGGGAGCATTCGCGCGTGGCGCGTCTCCTGGCCGGCGGTGGCTTCGATCTCGTGATTGCCCAGGGAGAGTTCGCGCGGGCGTTCTCACACACGGACGCCAGCGCCGCCGGCATGCAGATCACGGTCGCAGAGACAGCGGCCGACGCATGGGTAGCGCTGGAGCCGGAACTCCGCGGGGACGAGGTTGTGTTGGTCAAGGCATCGCGGGGCGTACGCCTCGAAGTCGTCGTCGAGGGCCTTGAGAAAGCCTACGCCGGCGGTGTGGTCTGATGCTGTATCACTTTCTGTTTCCGCTGGCCGACCGCCACATCCTGTTTAACGTGTTCCAATACATTTCGTTTCGGGCGGCCGGCGCCATGGCTACGGCACTGCTCGTGACGTTCATCGTAGGCCCCGCCGTCATCGGGCGGCTTGAGAAGCGAAAGATCGGACAGGTAGTCCGGTTGGAGGGTCCCAAGTCCCACCTTCACAAGCAGGGCACTCCCACAATGGGCGGCCTGATCATCCTGATCGCCCTGCTCGTTCCAAGCCTGCTCTGGGCCCGGCTGGACCAATGGTTCGTTCCCACAGCCTGCGTTCTCACCGCTGGAATGGGCGTGATCGGCTTCACCGATGACTACCTGAAGGTGGTGCGGCATGAGTCCCGAGGACTGATCGCACGTCACAAGCTGATCTGGCAGATGGCGCTCGGATTGCTGCTGGGCGGATTTCTTCTCGCGGCCCCGTTCGCGGGCGAGGGCGTCCTCGAGCGTTCGGTTCCGTTTCTGAAGAATGTACAGATGGTATTCTGGCTGCCCGCATTCCCGATCTTCGTCGCGCTGGTCATGGCGGGCAGCGCCAACGCCGTCAACCTGACCGACGGTCTGGACGGCCTGGCCGCCGGCCTCAGCGCCATCGCGGCGCTCACCTTTTCCGTATTCGGCTATGTTATGGGCCGAGTAGACACCTCGTACTACCTGGATCTGACGTACCTGCCCGGCGCCGGCGAACTGACGGTGTTTTGCGCCGCGCTGGCCGGCGCCGCCATCGGTTTCCTCTGGTTCAACGCACCGCCCGCACAGGTATTCATGGGCGACACCGGATCGCTCGCGCTTGGAGGTGCCATTGGTGCCGTGGCGCTTCTGCTGAAATTCGAATTGATGCTATTGATCGTCGGTGGAGTCTTTGTGGCTGAAGCGCTCTCCGTCATCATCCAGACATCGGGGTTCAAGCTGACCCGCTGGCGCACCGGAACAGGCCGAAGGGTGTTCCGAATGGCGCCCTTGCATCACCACTTCGAACAACTAGGGTGGCCCGAAACACGGGTCGTAATACGCTTCTACATCATCGCCATCCTTTTCGCCTTGATCGGTCTTGCGACCTTGAAGGTGCGCTGATGGTTCGGTCGCCCGCCTTCGAGCCGGGGGCCAACGTGGCCGTACTCGGACTGGGGATATCCGGAGTCGCTGCCGCCCGGCTGGCGCTCGCCCGCGGCGGCTGCGTGTACGCGAGCGATGTCAGCGATGGTGACGAGCAAGTGTCGGCCGCAGAGGCCCTGCGCAGCACAGGCATCGACGCCGAAGCCGGCGGACACGACATGGAACGGATTCTGGCGGCAGACATCGCTGTCGTCAGTCCCGGAATCGGCCCGGCCACGCCCGTACGCAGCGAGCTGATCGAGGCCGGAGTGCGAAATATCGCCGAGATTGAGCTCGCGTACCGCGACCTCACTAGCCGGATCATCGGCATAACGGGCACCAACGGCAAAACGACGGTCTCCCAGCTTCTCACGCACGTCCTGAAGACCTCCGGCACTAGCGTCGAATGCGCGGGCAACGTCGGCCTTCCACTCTCAGAAATAGCCCTTCGCGAGCAGCAGCCGGACTGGATCGTTGCGGAGCTGAGTTCTTTCCAGCTCGCCGATCTGGAGCAGTTCAGGTCGGATGTGGGAGTGCTCCTCAATCTCGGTCCGGACCACTTGGATCGATACCACGGCATCGCTCCATACTATCGCGACAAACAGCAGTTGTTCGCGCGTTCCACCGAAGAGTCGAACTGGATCCTGAACGCCGACGATCCAGATGTTCTGAACATGGCGCAGGAGGCGCAGGGAACCCAGTTCCTGTTCTCGATCGAAGGCCCTGTAGAAGCCGGAGCCTGGCTGGAGGATGGCGATCTGATCGTGCGCCTGGCCGATGGCCAGCGGACCTGGATGCCGGTATCGGAACTACCCCTGCCGGGTGGCCACAGCGCGGCGAATGCGCTGGCTGCCGGCCTGGCAGCCGCATGCGTGGGCTGCTCGGATGAGGACATTCGCTCCGGCCTACAGACTTTCCAGGGTTTGACGCACCGTCTCCAGACGGTCGTCGATCGGGACGGAGTTCTGTGGATCGATGACTCGAAGGCGACAAATCTTTCGGCCACGCATGCTGCGCTCCAAGCATTCGGAAGGCCGGTCGTCCTCCTCCTGGGCGGGCGCCACAAGGGATCGCCGTTCTCGGTCATATCCGCACTGGTCCGGCAAAAGACCCGTGCCGTGATCGCATTCGGCGAATCGGCGCCGCTCATCGTGCAGGAGCTGGGCGAATCGACGCCAACGATGCGGGTGGAGAGCGGGATGGATTCCGTCGTCCGCGCCGCGGCTCAGCTGGCCCAGCCCGGAGATGTGGTGCTGCTCTCTCCGGCCTGCTCCAGCCATGACATGTTCCGGAGCTACAAAGAGCGCGGGAAGGCCTTTCAGCGCTGCGTCGAACAGCTGGGCAGCAACGGAGCGGGTCGGTCATGACGACGGCTACGCTGCGCGGCTTCCCGATCACGCTGCAACGGCAATCGATGTCTGGAGCGGGCCGCGGCCTTCTGGCCATCACCGGCATCCTCGTCCTGTTCGGACTGCTGTCCGTCTACAGCGCGAGTTCCTACGTAGCCGAGTCGCACGGGTATCTCGACAGTCACTACCTATTTCAGCAGCTGCGCAGAGCCGCGGTAGGTTTCGGACTCCTGGCCCTGCTAAGCGTATTCGACTATACCGCCCTGCGTGCGGCTGCTTGGCCGCTGCTCGCGCTCAGCGTGCTGCTATTGATCCCGCTGATTCTACCTGGCACGGAGGCGATCGCACCTCGAATCAACGGTGCACGGCGCTGGCTGCACGTTGGGATGACGTTCCAGCCATCCGAATTGGCGAAAATTGCCATGGTGGTCTGGACCGCCTCTCTGGCCGTCAAGAAGCAGGACAAGCTGCGGAATTTCAGGAAGGGGCTTCTTCCGTTTCTTGTAGTCATCGGCCTGGTTTGTCTCCTCATCCTTATGGAACCGCATTTCTCCGCCATGTTGATGATCGCGACGGTGACCGGAGTGATCCTGTTCAGCGCTGGGGCCCGGATCGGCCACTTCGTTCTCCTCGGGTCGCTGGGGCTTCCCCTCGTTTTGGGGCAGGTGCTGGGGGCAAGCTACAGGTGGAATCGGGTGATGGCGTTTCTGAACCCGGAAGTCACGGCGTCGACCGGTGGATACCAACTGCGGCAGTCCTTGATCGCGGTGGGCTCGGGCGGATGGTTCGGTGTCGGGTACGGGCAGAGCAGCCAGAAAATGGCTTACCTGCCCGAGCCGCAGAACGATTTCATCTTCTCCATTATAGCCGAGGAATGGGGGTTCATCGGGGCGGGTCTCTTGATCACTCTCTACTTCGGTTGGGCTCTGCTGGCGCTGCGCGTGGCTGACTCGGCTCCTGATCTGTTCGGCCGGCTGCTCGCCACTGGATTCGGGGCTCTGGTCTTCGTGGCCGCCTTCGCGCACATCGGAGTCACCCTTGGCCTTCTCCCAACGACCGGCGTCAATCTGCCCTTCATGAGCGCAGGCGGCACGAACCTGGTCATGATGTTGGGGGCGACTGGAGTTCTTCTCAATATCTCGCGGAGCCGGCGAAGAAGGAGGCGCGCATGATCGGCGCCCGGGTTCTTCTCGCTGGAGGCGGGACGGGCGGTCACTTGTATCCAGCACTCAACCTTGCCGCCGCCTTGCAGCGGGTCATGCCAGCCGTATGCATCCGGCTCGTAGGCGCTGAGCGCGGCATCGAGTCTTCCGTGCTGCCCAACGCTGGATATCCGTACGACCTGCTCCCGATGGAGCCTCTGTACCGCAGCGGAATCTGGCGCAACTGGCGGCTGCTTCGCTCCGTGCCGGGCGTGGCCAGCGGACTGACGCGAATCCTCCGTTCTTTCGACCCCCAGCTGGTCGTAGGTACGGGCGGCTATGCTTCGGGTCCGGCCGTGGGGGCGGCCCTGGCTACCCGCAGACGTACGGCCCTGCAGGAGCAAAACGCTGAACCCGGCCTGGTGACTCGGGTCCTGGCGCCGAGAGTGGATCAGGTTCATCTCGGCTACCCCGAAGCGGAGAAGCGAATCCGGGTGGGCCGCCGAACACGAGTGTTCGCGTATGGCAATCCCGTAGCGGCTATAGGAAACCTCGTTCGGGAGCCATTTCCGTGGCCGCCGGGCCGGGTTGTCGCGGTCATCGGCGGGAGCCAAGGAGCGCGCGGCATCAACGAGGCGCTGCTTCGAGATCTGCGTATGGCAGAGGCCTGGCCGGAAGACGTGCGCATGGTGTGGGTCGCCGGCAAGGCGGATCACGCGCGGGTGAGCAGCGAGGTGGCCACCCTTTCCGTCTCCGACCGGATTCAGGTCGTTCCGTTCATTACCGATCTTGGATCGCAGCTGGGATCGGTGACGCTCGCTGTAGGCCGAGCCGGCGCCATGTTCGTTTCAGAGCTGGCGGCGGCCGGCGTTCCTGCCCTCCTCGTTCCCCTGCCGACAGCAGCGGCGGATCACCAGACTCGGAACGCAGAGGCGCTACAAGCGGCGGGTGCCGCCGAGTGGCTGCCCGAAGCGGATCTGGCCCCTGGTGTTCTGTGGGACGCCGCTCGGCGGCTCATGGCAGACGCGTGCCGGCTGGATGCAATGGGCAGCGCGATGCGGGCCCGAGGTCAGCCCGACGCCGCGGACCGAATCGCCGGCGAGCTGGTGGCACTTATGGCTGACGGGAGGTCGGATGACCGTGGCTGAGGTGCGTCTGCCGATGCGCTCGGATCTGCCCGCGGCTGGAAGCGCGATCCATATGATCGGCGTGGGCGGCGCTGGAATGCGCGGCCTCGCGCGCCTCCTTACGCACGAGGGCTACCGGGTCAGCGGGGCTGACAACAACCTCCTCGCCGCCGCACCTGACCTATCCGGCGTGCGTTTGGTTGCCGAATCCGATTTGGCCGCAGTTTCCGGGACCGCTCTGGTAGTCAGAAGTGCCGCGGTCCCCGACGATCATCCGCAGATGCTTCAGGCTCGCGAGGCTGGCGTACCCATACTGAAGCGGGCCCGTGCGCTCGGCGCTCTCACGAATGGGAGTAGGCTGGCGGCGGTGGCGGGCACCCATGGCAAGACAACCGTGACCGCCATGTTGTCGCTCCTGTGCGAGGCCGCCGGCCTGGAGCCCAGCTCTCTAGTGGGCGGGCGGGTGGCGAGTTGGGACGCGTACTCGAGGGCTGGCGCGGGCGACCTATGGGTTGTCGAGGCAGACGAGTACGACCGCTCGTTTCTCGAACTGGATCCTCATCTCGCCATCGTGACGTCCATCGAAGAAGAGCACATGGAGCAATACGAGACGGCCGAGAGGCTGCGCTCTTCCTTCGAGGAGTTTGCCGCCCGGTCTGAGCCACGGCTAGGTCTGCTGGCCTGTGCCGACGACGCCGGATCCCGGTCCCTCGCGGCCACGAACTCTCGGAGCCGCCTGTACGGATTCAGCGGTCAGGCGGACGCGAGGGTCGAAATCGTGGCCACCGCGGCAGGCCGGCAGGTCTGCCGCTTGCACACGGAGGACGGGCCATTCGATTTCGACCTCGCTGCTCCGGGTCGGCATAACGCGCAGAACGCCGCGGTGGCTCTGGAAGCGGCGCGGCTCCTGGGAGCCGACCTCGACGTAGCCCGGTCGGCGCTGGCCGATTTCCGGGGCGTTGATAGGCGGCTCGAACGCCTGGTGGAGGCGAGCGGGATTACGGTCGTGGACGACTACGCGCACCACCCGACAGAAGTGGCCGCTTCGCTGAGTGCTGTCGCGGCCGCATGGCCTGATCACGCCCTCGTGACCGTCTTCCAGCCGCACCTGTTCAGCCGGACGCTTCGCCACGCCAGCGAGTTTGCCGTCGCGCTCGCGGCCTCAGGCCGAGCCTTTGTGCTGCCGATCTACCCGGCGCGGGAGGAGCCGATCCCGGGCGTGACAGAGCGCCTGATTACGGATGAAGCGCCTGAGCATGTTCGTACGACTACCAGGCAGGAGATTCAGGACGAGCTACGGGATGTTTGCCAGGCAGCCTTGAGCGTCGGATCGGCGGGCGTGACGGTCGTGTTCATGGGCGCCGGCGATGTCACTCAAATCGCACACGAGTTCGCGGAACGGGTGGGGCAGCGTGCGGTGGGAGGCTGACATGAGCCTGGCGCTCCACACCCGCTACCGGATCGGCGGTCCGGCCGTGCGCTTCGGCCGGCCTGAGACCGAGTCCGAGCTTGTGACAGCTCTCGCCGATTCCGGCAACGGAGGTCATTTCGTGCTTGGCTGGGGCGCCAACGTTCTCGTCTCAGATCGCGGAGTACGGCGCGCCGTCCTGATTCTGTCGGGACAATTCGGAACTGTTGAGCTGGAGGCGGACGCCCTTGAGGTGGGGGCGGCGGCCGGCATCGCCGGTACGGTCGGAGAGGCTCGGCGCACGGGCCGGACCGGATTCGCGTTCCTTGAGGCGGTCCCCGGGACAATAGGGGGGGCCCTTCGTATGAACGCGGGTTCGGCAACCGAGGGAATATGGGATCGGGTCATTTGGGCTGATGCGGTGACTCCGGACGGGAAGCGAGTTCGCATCACGCCGCAGGACGCGAAGCCTGTGTACAGAGGCACCGGCGTTCCTGCCGACTGGGTATTCGTCGCTGCGCGTCTCACGGCTCCGGTTGGTGACCCGGAGCGCGTGAAGCTGGCGCACCTGGAGCGCCGTCGGTCGAAGGTTGAATCTCAGGTCTACGAGCTGCCTTCCTGCGGCTCAACATGGAAAAATCCTGGTCCCCCGCACGGATCGGCGTGGGAGGTTCTTTCACAAGTAGGGATGCGGGGCGTGAAGCGCGGTGGGGCCAGGATCAGCGCCAAACACGCCAACTTTATCGTGAATGAGGGAGAGGCAACCGCCGAAGACGTGGTATGGCTGATGCGTGAGAGCCGCCGCCGGGTTCACGAAGAACTCGGTATCTGGCTGGCTCCGGAAATCCAGCTCTGGGGGTTCGAAGAAGAAGAGCTGAAATCGCTGGGGGTAGCAGCATGAGCAGGATCGTGCGACGCCGGCTTGTCGTGATCTTAGCCGCGGCCCTTCTTGGTGTCACGCTGCCCGACTGGGCTCCCGCGATGCTCTCTCATCTGCCACTGTTCGCGGTAGCCGAAGTGGACGTCAAAGGCACTCTGTTCACCAGCCCCGAGGAAATCAGGGAGCTGGCTGCGCTTGGATCAGAATCTTCTATATGGGACGATCCGTCGCCGTGGGAGCAGCGCGTGGAAGCTCACCCGTTGGTCATGGCCGCCAGGGCCCGCAGGAGTGGGCTGCACCGTATCACGCTCCGGATTGATGAGGTCGTGCCGGTGGCTGTGGCAGCCACTCCGCGGCTCGTGCCCATCGACAGTGAAGGCCAGATCCTACCGATCGATCCCGCCTTACACATGCTCGATCTTCCGATTGTATCCAGGCTGGGATCCGTACAGGACCACTCACTGCACCCGGACTCTGATCGTAGGGTCGTGGGCGTGCTGGCAGAGCTGCTTGAAGTACGGCCGGCCGTATTCGCAACCATATCGGAGGCACGGGTGACCCCGGCTGGTGACGGTGTCGAGCTCATACTCCTCGAGGCGAGTCCGGCGAGTCGAATGATCCTACCCATGTCTGATCCGTTACTGGGCCTGCGGCGAATTGAAGCAGCACTCCGCAGCCGGCCGAATTCGGATCCGGTGTTCGAAGTCGATGCGCGATTCTCCGGCCAAGTTGTAATCCGTCCAACAAAGCGAAAGAAGGAGGGAGCTTGATCGGGGGAGACAACTTCGTGGCAGCAGTGGACGTCGGGGCGACGAAGACGGCGGTTGTGCTGCTGGGTCTGCCGAACGCGTGGGACGCTGGGGGCGAGCTACCGGAAGTGCTCGGATCTGGTCTTGTGCCCACGGAGGGCGTTCGTAACCAGGCTGTTACGAATATCGAGGCCGCCACCGCGTCTATACGGCAAGCCGTGCGTGACGCCGAGGAAATGTCAGGCCTCGAGGTACGGAGTGTGTACGCGAGTCTCTCCGGCACTCATGTGGATGTTGGTGGTTCGAACGGGGTGGTTGCAATCTCGGATCCGGAAGTTGCCGAGGAGGACGTGGATCGTGTCCATGAGGTGGCCCGTGCTATCGCCCTTCCACCGGATAAAGAGCTCATTCACGCGATTCCCGTCGACTACAGCGTCGATGGTCGGTCCGGCATCCAGGATCCTGTGGGAATGTCTGCCACCCGGCTGGAAACGCAGGTGTGCGTGATTACCGCCGGGCTGACCGTGTGCCAGAACCTCAGGAAAGCTGTGGATCGTGCAGGGCTTGTGACCGACGGCCTCGTCCTCGGGTCGCTGGCTACCGCTGAGGCCGTACTCGCCGCACAGGAGCGCCGAGCAGGTGTGGCTCTCATACAAATCGGTGGAGGCGCTACCGAAGTCATCGTGTTCAAGGACGAACGCCTGCGGCTACTGGCTTCGTATCCGTGGGGCTCAGACACGGTATCGAACGACATCATAAAAGGGCTCGGAGTCTCGAGCGCAACAGCGGAAGCTTTGAAGCGCCGCCACGGAGTCGCTCGCACCGCCAACGTGGACGCCAGTGAAAACATCCAGATTCCCGGGCCCACCCCTGACAGAACCCGGGAAGTCTCCCGGGAACTTCTGGCGCACATCATCGAGCAACGCCTGGACGAGATCCTGGGCCTTGTCTACGAGGAACTCGCCGAGCGGTCGTTGCTAGACGACCTGCCTGCGGGAGCTGTGCTGACCGGAGGCGGAGCCATGCTCGATGGGACACTGGAGCTCGCTCAGGACGTCTTCAACATGCCCGTACAGCTCGGCATTCCAGGTGCGGGTCTGACTGGACCCGTCGAAGCCATTCGGAGCCCGCGTTACGCTACCGCTGTGGGCCTGGCTCTATATGGGCAGCGCTCCGAAATGGGGAAGGGACCCGGAATGGCCGGGCGCACTTTGGCCCGAGTAACGGACTGGCTGCGCGATTTCTTTTGAGCATGACCGAACCTTAACGACTGCAATACCTTAACGGGGGAGCCCAAACATGATCTTCGAATTTGACGACAGCATTGCCCGAAACGCCCGCATGAAAGTGGTGGGAGTGGGAGGAGCCGGCGGCAACGCCGTAAACCGCATGATCGACGAAGATCTGGATGGCGTCGAGTTCGTCGCGATCAATACTGATGCCCAGGCGCTGAAGCGGTGCAACGCTCATCTAAAGCTTCAGATCGGCAAGAAGCTGACCCGGGGTCTGGGTGCGGGGGCGCGGCCGGAGGTCGGCCGACAGGCGATGGCGGAGAATGCCGAGGACGTCAGGCAGGCACTCGAGGGTGCCGATCTCGTTTTCGTTACCGCGGGTATGGGTGGCGGAACAGGCACCGGCGCCGCGCCGATGGTTGGCGAGATCGCCTCTGAGCTCGGGGCTCTGTGCATAGCGATCATCACGCGGCCGTTCCACTTCGAGGGCAAAAAGCGCATGCGGCACGCCGAAATCGGACTCCGGGAGCTGCGGGCCTGCGTGGATACCATGATCGTTGTTCCCAACGAACGCCTGCTTTCGGTTGTTGGAAAGGGCACGACATTCAGAGATGCGCTCAAGAAGGCGGACGAGGTGCTGCTGCACGCCACACAAGGAATCTCCGACCTGATCAGCGTCACAGGCGAGGTTAACGTGGACTTCGCCGACGTCAGGACGGTGATGTCTAATAGGGGGGCCGCGTTGATGGGCACGGGAGAAGCCGCTGGCGAGAGTCGAGCGCTTGATGCTGCCCAACAGGCAATTTGCTCTCCGTTGCTCGACAGCATTTCGATCAGTGGTGCGACTGGCGTACTGGTCAACATCTCCGGTGGTCTGGACCTGGCAATCGATGAGGTGACGACGATCAACTCCGTGGTACAGGAAGCGGTGGGTGATGAAGCGGAACTGATCTTCGGGGCCGTCCACGAGCCTGAACTGGATGGCCGGGTACGGGTCACCGTAATCGCAACCGGCTTTGGCCCCGACAGTGAGGAATTCGTGCCCTCCGGTCCGACGTTCCAGCTGGAGTCCGAGTCCAACTTCGGCTCGGGTCTGAGCCTTCTGGAGACGGGAGCCCGATCAGGGGGGAACGGCGTAGCTGTAACCGTGGGCCCCGTCCAGACTGAGAGCATGGCCAACGATATCGGAATCAAACTGGCTAGCCAGCGGAACGTGACCGACCTGGACATTCCGACGTTCATTCGCCGGCAAATGGATTGAGAATCTTAGCGTGAGATCGCGCTGGGCCTACGGGGCCTGGCTGGGAGCGGTGATCCTGGCCGCCGCCGCAGGTCTGGTGGCTAACCAGATTGTGAGCCGGCCGCCCATCCTGGTTGCCAAGAGGGTGGTGGTTCCCACTCCTCCACCGGCCATCCTGACAGGTGACACTCTGCAAAGAGGCGAGACACTGGCGGAACTCCTGGCCGATAACGGTCTGAGTGGCTCGGCTTCGTTCGGGGTCATCGAGGCGGTGCGTGCGTACAAGAATCCTCGGCGCCTGCGTCCGGGGGCCACGGTCGAATTCGCGCACCGATCGGACCAGCCACCGCACCGGATGTCCATGAAGCTGAACCCGGATTCGACCCTGCTCTTGGCCTTGGCGGACTCAGCATGGTCAGTGGAGCTGGAGCTGACACCGGTAACAACGGATACACTTCTGCTCTCGGGTGTCATCGAGACAAGCCTTTGGTTTGCCCGCCTCGGTGGGGAGGTGGACAAGCTCGCGGAAGGTGAGTTTCAGGACTATGTGTATGACCTGGCGGATGTATTCGCGTGGAAGCTGGACTTCACCCGCGACATTCGTGAGGGCGATCGATTCCGGGTCGCGGTACGAAGAGAGAGACGCCCGGACGGATCGCTTCGCTCGCGGCGATTCATGGTGATCGAATTGATCAACAAGGGTCGTGTGCTGCCGGCGATTCCGTTCGCCTCGGACTCCAAGTTGCGTGAGTACTACGATGCCGAGGGGAAGGCCCTCCGGGGTGCCTTCCTGCGTTATCCGGTGCCCTTTCGCGTCACGAGCAGCTTCAACCGGAGGAGGTATCATCCGATTCTGAAACGCCGCAGACCTCACCTGGGCACTGATTACGGCGCTCCGACGGGAACCCGTGTGATGGCGACGGCTTCGGGACGCGTGACGCGTGCTGGAACCTGGGGCGGCTACGGGCGGATGGTCGAGATTTCGCACGCCAGAGGTATAGTGACCCGCTACGCACATCTAAGCCGAATCGGGGTTCGGGTGGGCCAATCCGTCGAGCAGGAAGAGACCATCGGGAGAGTCGGTTCCACCGGCCTCGCCACCGCGGCCCACCTTCACTACGAGTTTCTGCAAAACGGCCGCCACACTAATCCCGCTACAGTCAAATTGCCGCCTGCCAGGGCTCTGGATTCTGACCAGATGCCAGCGTTTGCCGGCGTGCGGGGAAACGCGCTGGAACTGCTTGCCAGAATTCCTCTTCCTGACCCGACAGCGCTGCCGACCGCCGAGCCGGCTGTTGAGGTTACGGCTGCGGCGATGAACTCGCCGGCTCGCTGAGCACAGAGCGCCGCGCATGACGGGCGCCACCGCGTGGCTGGTCCTGTCGGCGGTCCTGGCATCAGGCATTACCTACTGGTGGTACGGTCGCCGTGAAGAGCGCGTCCGGGGTCGCAGAATCGCCGGTCTCCTGCGGGGTACTGCACTCTTCCTCCTCTTGGGTTCGCCCGTCTTCATTGGAGTGGTACCTGACTCCAGCGGGAGCGCGGAAGTTCTCTGGCTCGTCGATCAGTCGCGCAGCATGCTCCTCCCGGCGCGCCCGGGTGGGCCTACCCGGGCCGACTCGGCGGTGCGCCACCTGCAGGCCGTCGGAGGGCCGCACGTGCTTTTGTTCGGCCGCAACCCCACATGGGCCGAGGAGTTGCCCCAGAGTCCCGAGTCTTTCTCCGCTCGCAGCACACTGCTTGCTCCGGCCCTTTCGGTGGCACGCGGCCGGGGCGTAGACAGTGTGCTTGTAGTTACCGACGGGGACTTCGACGACCTGCAGGAAGCCATGCGCCTGGCTACCGAAAGCGGACTTGGAGTGCGAGAGGTGCGCCTCGGAGATGCTACGCCCCGTCTAGGCCTGGCAGGCATCGTTCTGCCGCCCAGTGCCCGGGGTGGCGACACCGTGATCGCCGTCGTGGAGGTGGCGGCATCCGGAGATCGAGATCAGCTGCCCGCTGAAGTGCCGGTTGTGGTGTCACAGAGCGGGGAGCCGGACGTACGAATGCTGGTGCCTGTGCCGGGCAGGGGACGCACTGGCCGCGCGACCCTGCCGTTGGTCTTCTCGTCCCGAGCCGATTCAGTCGAGTGGCGCCGGATAGACGCTCGTCTGGCCAGCGACGCCGACCCATATTCCGCGGCACTCAGCGCAAGCGCCTGGGTCCAGATCTGGCCGCGCGCCAGCGGCGTGGTGGCCGTGTCACTGGATCCGGACTGGGAGCTGAGGTCACTTCTTCCCGTCGCCTCTCGGGCCAGCGCAGGTGGGGCGACGGGGTATCTGCAAATTAGCGACGGAGAGTTTGCCCGCGTGTCCGCCAGCCCACGCCCTCACGTTCCACTGGGCGCGGTGCGCGCGGATGTCCGCGCCGCCAAGCTTCTGGTCGTACAGGGGGATCCGAACCGCATACCCACCTGGCTACAGTCGGCCATGCGTTCGCAGGCCAGGGTGCTCTTTCTGGCCCGGCAGCCCGGGCAGATCCCGGGGCTCGGATTGTCGGTCGGCGAAGCCCTGGCCGGTGAGTGGTATGTTGGCGATCAGATCCCGGCAAGCCCAGTCGCGGCACTTCTGGCCGGGCTAGTGGGGTCGGCGTTACCGCCGCTGACCACCCTTCTGACCCTGACGGATGGCCGCGGTTGGTCTCCTCTGGTCGCGCAGCGCGACCGCCGTGGTCCCGCGCGGCCTATCGGCCGGATGCTGGAGGTCGGAAACCGCAGGGTTGGAGTTCTGGCAGGAACCGGCACGTGGCGTTGGGCTACTCGCGGAGCTGCGGCCAGACAGGCGTATCGAGCTCTGTACGCCTCCATGATGGGCTGGTTGCTTGAGGACGAGGCGGGCAACCCGGTGACCCTTATCGAGGTGGGTGAGGGCGGAAGAGACCGCATAGGCTGGCGCATCGCTACCGGTATAACGGACTTGGTCCTTACGGTTCGTGACTCGGTGGGAGCGACCGTGTGGTCGGATTCTTCCGTCGCCATTCCCGGTGGTGGCGAGCGCACGGTCGCAGGCCCCTTGCTGGAGCCAGGAACGTGGAGTTATCGAGCGGACGGGAGAGTCGACGGTTTGGCTATGGCGTCGCAGCGCCCGTTTACAATTCCGACAGTGTCCGAGTTTCTGCCGCGAGACACCCAGGATCCACTGGCGTTAGCGGCACAGTCCATCTCGGGTGACTCGCTCGCGCGGGCGAGTGAACGACCCTGGTGGCCGCTGGCCGCGGCTATCCTGCTACTGTGCATGGAATGGGTTTGGCGCCGACGAATAGGACTCAGGTGACCGAAATAGGACGACTGCGAGAGAAACGATCTCTGTGGCAGAAGATCGTTGACGTAGGTCTCGCCGATTTCGAGACCCTGACTCGGGGGGTGGATGGAGCCGGCCTGGACGATTTGGAGAGAGTGCTCCTGGAGGCCGACTTCGGGGTCGAGCTTACGGAGCAGCTCGTCGGTGAGCTTGAGGAGGCGGTCGCTAGAGGCAAGATTCGGTCTCAGACCGAGGTTCGAACGATGCTCGGGACGCGAATACGATCGGTCCTCAATGGTTCCGAGTGCACCTCCGGGTGGACCGATACAGGCGATGTGTACGTCACCCTTCTGATGGGCGTCAACGGCACGGGAAAGACCACTACTGCCGCCAAGCTGGCCTACGGTTCAATAACGGAAGGCCGAAGCGTTCTGCTGGCCGCTACTGACACGTTCAGAAGCGGGGCTCAGGAGCAGCTCAGGATGTGGGCGATCAAACTCGGCGTCGAGATCGTGGGCGGACAACCCGGCGCGGATCCGGCTTCTGTGGCTTACGATGCGGCTGAAGCGGCCAGGGCTCGTGGAATCGACCATCTCATCGTGGACACGGCCGGCCGCCTTCACACGCAGCGCGACCTGATGGACGAACTCGAAAAAATCGACCGGGTTTTGGGTCGCCAGATTTCGGCGGCGCCACATGAGAGGCTGCTGGTGGTCGACGCGACTTCGGGCCAAAACGTGCTGCACCAGGCTAGAGACTTCGGATCTCGGCTGGCTCTTACCGGGCTCGTTCTGTCCAAGTTCGACAGTACTGCGCGGGGTGGTACCGCCGTCGCCGTGGCCCAGGAACTCAGCGTTCCGGTGTGCTATCTTGGTACGGGTGAGACTAGCGCCGACTTGATGCCCTTCGATCCTGACCGATATGTGGAGAAACTACTGGGCCCGGGATGAGCGTACCGCGCTCGCTCCTGCAGAAGTCCGTCCAGTACATGAACGGCGTGGGCCCGAGACGCGCTGAGCGACTTGCCCGGCTCGGTGTGCTTACGGCCAGAGACCTCCTGTACCACATCCCACACCGGTACGAGGACGCCACAACCGTTCGAGAAATCGGCACTCTGAGCATCGGGGACGAGGCCACCATAATTGGCCGGGTCGTCTCGAAGGGCGTTTTACCCACACGGCGGGGCCTGCGAGTTTTCCGCGCTGTGCTGCGAGACTCCTCAGGACTCATCGAATGTGCCTGGCCCGGGCAACCGTGGCTCGACAGGACCATCTCGAGGGGCGATGCGATCCTCGTATCCGGCACCGTCCACTTTTACCACGGCCGACAGTTCCGGCCACGCGAGTACACAGTGCTGGCCCGCGAGTCAGAGCAATTCGACACCCAGGGCCGGGTCTTTCCCGTCTATCCGGCGACAGAGGGGCTCAGTCACCGCCAGATCCGGGGCATCATCGAATCCAACCTGGAGGTGCTTCTCCAGGAAACTAAAGACCGGGAGCTTCCCATCGAGTGGCGACAGGAATTGGACCTGCCGTCCTTACCAGACGCGCTCCGGGCTCTGCACCATCCCGAGTCTCTGGCCACGGTTGAGCGGAGCCGAAGGCGTTTGGCCTTCGAGGAATTGTTTTTTATTCAGCTTCTGCACGCCCGTATCGGCCGTGGGAGACGCGCCGAGAGAAAGGGCAATGCGTATGTAGGATCTCCCGATCTGACCACTCCATTCCAAGCCGGCCTGTCCTTCGAGCTAACCCCAGCCCAATCCCGCGCCTGGGAGGAAATCCGGCAGGACATGGAGAGTCCGAGCCGCATGTACCGTCTCCTGCAGGGCGACGTGGGAAGTGGCAAGACGGTAGTGGCGATTCTGGCCATGCTCAAAGCGGCCGAGAACGGAGTTCAGGCGGCGCTGATGGCTCCCACTGAGCTGCTCGCTGAGCAGCACCTTCGGACGATCCGGTCTCTGCTGGGCCCCGATGGGCCGGCCATCTCTCTCCTCACCGGCTCTGTGGCCGGTGAGGAACGCCGGTCCGTTTTCGCCGGCCTCGAGTCAGGCAGTCTGCGGCTTGTCGTAGGCACCCACGCCCTGCTTCAGCCGACCGTCGTATTCCAGAGTCTGGGACTTGTGGTCATCGACGAGCAGCATCGATTTGGTGTTGAGCAGCGCCGCGAGCTGCGCGATGCCGGGAGCGGCTCCGATACTCTGGTTATGTCCGCGACCCCGATTCCCCGTTCGCTGGCCCTTACACTGTACGGGGATCTGGACCAGTCGATAATCGACGAACTGCCGCCGGGTAGAAAGCAGATCGTAACCGGCATCCGAGGGCCAACAGCGAGGGAAGCGGCCTTCGATTTCCTGCGCGAGCAGCTCGATGAAGGGCGCCAGGGATACGTCGTGTATCCGCTTGTCGAGGACTCCGCCGCCATCGACGCTCGGTCCGCCACCGAGATGGCGGACACGCTACGAGAGCGCCTAGCACCTCATACGATCGCGCTGCTACACGGACGAATGAGCGGTGCCGAAAAAGAGACCGTCATGCGAAGCTTCCTTGCCGCCGAGGTGCAGGTGCTGGTGGCCACTACCGTGATCGAAGTGGGAATCGACGTTCCCAACGCCAGCGTGATGCTCATCGAGAACGCGGAGCGCTTCGGCCTGGCGCAGCTACACCAGCTTCGAGGCCGTGTCGGGCGGGGAAGCGCACAAAGCTACTGCGTGGCGCTCCATTCTTCGCCGGATATTCCCGAACGGCTCTCGGCCTTCAAACGAAGTCAGGACGGGTTCGAACTGGCCCGTGAGGATCTTCGGCTCCGGGGAGAGGGCAACCTCTTCGGGTCAGAGCAGCACGGAATCGCACGTCTCCGCTTCGCCGACCTGGCGACTGATACGGATCTTCTTCTGCACGCACGCGACCGGGCGCGCGATATCGTGGCCACGGATCCGGACCTTACGAGCACGCCGAACCGCAGCTTCGCGAGAGAACTCGCCGAGCACTACCCCAACCAGGAGGCCCTGTTCAGCGTGGGTTGAGCGCGGCCAAGTTCAGCGGGAGATGGCCTGCGGCGGCGTCTCCCGCGTTGACGAGTTCGCACTCCGCGTCTAGCTTCGCCGCCGCTTCTCAGAACACATAATGGACGCCCCAGGGCCACGGAGTCTATGGACTGCACAGTACGATCCCTCTCCTCCCATGCCGGAGAATCGGTCACCCTGCGCGGCTGGGTACACCAGCTGCGTTCCAGCGGCAAGATCTCGTTTCTCCAGTTCCGTGATGGTACGGGTATCGTGCAGGTCATCGCGGCGCGGGACGACCTGGACGACGCCGGCTGGGAGACTACCAAGGCCCTGAATCTTGAGGCCAGCGTGGAGATCCATGGTACGGTTCGGGAGGACAGGAGGGCCCCGAGCGGCGTCGAGGTTACGGCCACCCAAGTTCACCTGGTCGGAAGTTCGGACGAATACCCCATTCAACCGAAGGAGCACGGTCCGGATTTTCTCCACAACCAGCGGCACCTGTGGATGCGGCACAAGCGACCGCACGCGGTGCTACGAATTCGGGACGAGGTGATCAAAGCGATCCGGGATTTCTTCTACGAGAGAGAGTTTACGCTTATCGATACGCCGATCCTCACCGGATCGATCGGCGAGTCGGCGGGAACCCTTTTCGAAACAGAGTACTTCGATCTCGGCACGGCATACCTGGCCCAGACCGGCCAACTATATGTGGAAGCCGGCGCCGCCGCGTTCGGAAAAGTGTACTGCTTCGGCCCCACGTTTCGAGCCGAAAAGTCCAAGACCAGGCGGCATCTTACCGAGTTCTGGATGGTAGAACCGGAGGTCGCGTGGCTGGACAGCGACGGCAACATGCTCCTTCAGGAGGAGTTCGTCACCTACATCGTAGCGCGGGTGCTGGACCGAAAGGGAACCGAGCTGGACGAGCTCGGCCGCGACCGAGGCGTTCTCGAGAAAATCATCGCCCCGTTCGAGCGCGTGAGTTATACGGAAGCTGTAGAGTTTCTGCAGGCAAAGGGAAGCGAAGTGCGGTGGGGTGACGATCTGGGCGGAGAGGACGAGACGCTCCTGACTGCCGATCGGGTCCGGCCGCTGTTCGTGTACGACTATCCGAAGCAGGCCAAGGCCTTCTACATGAAGGAGAACCCGGAAGACCCGCGCATCGTGAAGTGCAACGATCTGCTCGCTCCGGACGGGTATGGCGAGATCATCGGGGGCAGCCAACGCGAAGACGACCACGACAAGCTGCTGGCGCGCATCCGGGAGGAGGGACTGCCGGAGGCCGAGTACGACTGGTACCTGGATCTACGGAAGTACGGATCTTTCCCCCACAGCGGCTTCGGCCTCGGCCTTGAGAGAACGGTAAGCTGGATCTGTGGCCTGCCCCATCTGCGCGAGGCGATTCCTTTCCCCCGTCTCATGAATCGACTAAATCCCTAGCTCCGCGGGTCGAGGTGCAACTTTTGGCCCTCTCCGCGCGTAATGCTCGGTAGAGAGGAGACCAAACCATGTTTGAAGCTATTCTTGTGGCCGGCCTGGGTGCTGGCCTATTCGCCACATATACGCGCACTCGCGACTACGTTCGGAATCGGCTGAGATTCGTGGATGCGGCTCAAGGGCGCCGCGCGCCCTGGGTGGCGGGCACGGTAGCAGCTCTCGCGGCTGCGTCGATCGTGGCTCTGACGCCGTTGGGCGGAGGACCCGTTCTTCCTCTGGCTCTGGGCGGTGTGGTTCTGGCGGGCGTGAAAAAAGGCCAAAGACAGGTCCGGCAGCTTACGGGCGGCTAGGCCTCGGTCTTCTTTGCGTCGGTCCAGATGGCTTCGAGCTGCTCCAGTCCGGCGCTTTCCATGTCGAGGCCCCGTTCAGCCGCGAGCTGGACGAGACGCCGAAAACGCCGGGTAAACTTGTCGGAGGCCGCGTCCAGCGCGACGGCCGGGTGAATGCCCAGCAGGCGCGCCAGATTTACTGCCGTGAACAGGATGTCTCCGAGCTCCTCCTCGACTTTGCTGGCGGCCGCGCTGCCCAGCCGTACCGCTTCCTCCAGTTCGACCAGTTCCTCCCGTAGCTTGGCGGCTGGGCCCGATGGATCGGGCCAGTCGAAG
>JAZGCO010000141.1:0-2116 GCA_036476995.1 Gemmatimonadota bacterium | reverse complement strand
CCTCCAGGTACTTTTCCGCCAGATCATCGTCGGATTCGGCGACCGCTTCGATCAGACGCTCCCGGAGGTCGGAGTAGTCGCCTTCCCCGGCATCCGGCGAGACGAGGTCGATTACGTCTGTGAAGTCACCTTCGCTGCCGTTGGGAGCGTTCACCGCGACGCATTCGCGGCCCCAACTTTCAGTAAGTATTTCCAGTGTGGTGCGGAAGTTAGTGTTCTCACGGTCCAGCTTGTTGATCACGATCATCCGCGGCAAGCCTCGCCGCTTGCACTCGGCCCATGCCTGCGCGGCGCCCACTTCGATCCCGGCGACTGCGGAGATAACGATGATCCCGGTATCGGCGATCTCGAGGGCAGAAAGCATGTCGCCCTTGAAGTCTGCGTAACCGGGCGTGTCCAGCACGTTCACTTTGTGATCGTTCCACGGACACGGAAGGACCGATGTCTGGATGCTTGCGCCGCGGGACTGCTCCTCAGGCTCGAAGTCAGAGTTGCTCGTCTGGTCGTCGACCCGGCCCAGCCGGTTCACCACGCCAGCCTTGAAATAGAGGGCGTCCGCAAGCGAGGTCTTTCCTACGCCCTGGTGGGCCAGAAGAGCGACGTTCCGCAACTGCGCCGTTGTGTACGTAGCCATCCACATCCTCCAAAATGGTCATGTCAAGGACAGGGCGGATTTCCCCACCCCGGGAAAGTGCGGGCATTGTAGCAGTACGAATGAACGATAACGTGAGATGCGCGTAAGGTGCACAGGCCTCGGCGATTAAGAGCATCCGGCAAGGACGAAAGAGCATGACCACACCGGTTCGGCTGGCAGTAGTGGGCGCACGCAGGGGCGGCAGTTTTGACACCGCGCTCGAGGCGTTCAGGGACAGGGTCTCGCTGACAGCGGTGTGCGATCTGGATGGCCGCCTGCTGGCGAAGTGGGAGTCCGAGCGGCCGGGAATCAAGACTTTTAGCGACTACTCGCAGGTGCTCGACGACCCCGAGATCGACGCGGTGCTGCTCGCCACGCCGATGATGCTCCACGCCCGGCAGGCAATCGATGCGCTCGAATCCGGCAAGCATGTCCTGAGCGAGGTGATTGCGGCGACGACGCTGGACGAGTGCTGGGACCTGGTAGAAGCGGTCGAGCGAACAGGCCTGACCTACATGATGGCCGAGAACTACTGCTACCGTCGCGAGACGATGATGGTGCTGAACATGGCCGAGCAGGGGCTCTTTGGCGACCTGACTTTCGCCGAGGGCGCGTATATCCACGACTGCCGCCACCTGCTGTTCAACGATGATGGAACCCGGACATGGCGTGGAGTGGCGGCCGAGGGAATCCAGATAAGCCGCGCAAACGGCTATCCAACCCATTCGCTCGGCCCCGCTGCCCGGTGGCTTGGAATCAACCGCGGCGACCGCCTCACTCGCACGACCACCTATGTAACAAAGTCGGCCAGCCGGCACGGGTATGCCGCCGCGCTTCTCGGAGCGGATCATCCGGAAGCACAAAAAGAGGCGTGGCTCGACGCCACGGATTCGGCGTCAACGCTGATCGAAACCGAACAGGGCCGAGTGATCAGCCTGCGAAAGGACTCGGCCAGCCCGCGCCCGCACAACATGGTCAACTACGGCCTCCAGGGCAACGCCGGTGCGTTCATATCGGCCCGCCACGACGGTGAAGATCCCCTCGTGTGGATAGAGGGCACAAGTCCCGGCTCGAACCTGCCCGGCAGCGGTGCGCAGCCGGAATGGCAGTCGCTCTGGGAGTTCGCGGCGGAGTACGAGCATCCGCGCTGGAACGCGCGCGGCGACGAAGCGATAGCGGCTGGCCACGGCGGCGGAGACTTCTTCGTACTCGAAGATTTCCTAAACGCGGTACTTGGCGAACAGGCGCCCGCCATCGATGTCTGTGACGCTGTCACATGGAGCAGCATCACACCGCTGTCGGCGCAGTCGGTATCGGAGGGTGGCGCGGCGGTCGAGGTACCCGATTTCCGAGCGGGTCGCGCCCCAGTCTAGACAGGCAGTCCGGCGTCTTCCGGCAGACCGAGCATCAGGTTCATGTTCTGGATGGCCGAGCCGGAAGCGCCCTTGCCCAGGTTGTCGAACTGCGCGATCAGGAGAACGT
>JAZGCO010000140.1:0-3461 GCA_036476995.1 Gemmatimonadota bacterium | reverse complement strand
CCAGCTGAATCACGCCGTCCTCGTTGGGAAGACCTCCGTACCCGACACTCGCATCCTCGGGATCAACTTCGATCACGTTGGTCGCTCTTTGTACCGCGTCCAGGGCGCTTCCTCCGTCAGACAGAATCTCCCAGGCGGCGCGCAGGCCTTCTCGGCCCGTCTCGTTGCGATGACTGGTGATGATGATCGGGGTAGAACTCACCCGGCTCGGGGATGCGGCAAGTCTGGGACGACGAAGCGCGATGGCCGCTCCTCCAAGGCACAGGCCACGGCCCAGGAATGCTCGGCGGTCGATCTGATTGGACATGGCTGGCTCCTCTCGAAGGCGTCTTTCCACTGCGTATCGGCCGTGTTAGGGTGCTCGAACTCTACGAGGCACCATGCAAGGTAGTCCAGTGACGCAGACCCAGCGCGCGTTCACACTCGACATTGACGCTGCGAAAGTCGGCCAGCGGTATGCGGCAGCCGGCGTTCCGTGTTCCGATAGCCCTCTGCACGACCTGGCTCTGGCCCTCGCCGCCAGCCCGGTGTGGCTGGGGGCCGGCCCGGCCCTGCTGGTGGTTCGCGAGGATGGTCCGGGAACGATCGGAATCCTCGGAAGTTTCACGGCGCAGATGGCGTCCTCGATCCAGGCCATGGAGTGGCAGATCGATTTCTCGCTGAACCGGCTGCGGTACGTTTCGTATCAGCGGGTCGAAGCGGACTGCGAGATCCTGGCGGCTCAGCTCACGGATACTCTCGGCCATGAGGAACTGGCGAACAGCCGTTTCGTCGCCATCCCCCGAGGCGGAATGAATGTGCTCGGCATTCTGTCCTACATCCTGGATACTCGAGGTGACAGCCAGAGCTCCGGTTCCAGCAAGACCGTCATCGCGGTTGACGATTGCGCTATCTCGGGCCTGCGGTGCGCCGAGTTTCTGGCGGAGGACACAGCCGAGCGGGTGGTGTTTGCGCACCTTTATTCTCACCCCGATCTGCGCGCGGCGGTCGAGAGCCGGGAGCCACGCGTACAGGCTTGCCTCGGAGCCCGTGATCTTGTCGACCATGCTCCTGAAGACCTGGGCGGAGAGTACGAGTCCTGGAGGACGAACTGGGAATCCAAAACAGATCCGCGCGCCTATTGGGCTGGTCATCCGGAACACGTCTGCTTCCCCTGGAACGAGCCTGATATCACCGTGCTGAACCGGGCCGCCAACCGTACGGAGCCGGGATGGCGGGTTGTTCCGCCCGCGGCCTGCGTCAAGAATCGGCACCGACCGAATCCTCAGGTCGTCGTGCAAACTCAGCCAGCCGCCCACGGAAAGATCCAGCCTCCGCCAGCGGCGCTGTTTGGCGAGCTATCCGGGAAGGTTCTGGTGGCTAACCTGGACTCGGGGGAGTGCATCGAGCTGGAGGGGAGCGCGGCCGACATGTGGCGAGCGGTCCTGCGGCACGAAGATCTGGATCAGGCGACGCGGTCTCTGTGCGATTTGTACTCAGTCGGCGAGAGTGAGCTTCGGCCGGACCTGGAGGAACTGATTGCCTCGCTGACAGAGAAGGGCATGCTGGGCCCGGACCGCGGCGCCACGTGAGCGAGGCGCAGGGCAGCACGGGCGTGGACCCGGCATGGCCGGTGTATGCCGTGTACGGACTGAACCTCGCCAGCCAACACCCGTTTCGGAGCGGGTTGGTGGCCGGGCAGGAGCCGGTCGATGTCAGCTTCGAAGTCGTGGAGATAGCGCCCGACGCGCCTGACTGGCGGTCAGAGGAGCCGATCTACGGGAGCGCCATTCATCTTGAAGACGGCGAGAGTTTTCTCTTCTTGTACCGGTCCTTCGGCCTGGATGTCCTCCGCTACCGCGGCTTCGCCGATTTCTATCTGTGGAACGACCGAATCGTATGCCATCTGATCGATTCTAACCGATTGGACGCTGTCGAGCTGTACCTCCTGGGGTTAGTGCTGGCTTTCTGGCTCGAGCGTGCGGGAACAGTGGCCCTGCATGGCTCAGCGGTGGAGGTAGCGGGCGGAGCGGTTGGTTTCCTGGCCTCGAAGATGGGGGGCAAGAGTTCGCTCGCCGCGACTTTCGTACAGGCAGACTTCTCTTTTCTGACCGACGATTTCCTCGCCCTCCGGCTCGAAGACGGTACGTGGTGGACGAGCTCCGGATTCCCGCAGATGCGCATGTGGCCTGATCAGGCCAAGCATTTCACCGACGACTCCGACGCTCTGGCCCTCGTGCTGGCGGGGGAGGGTAAACTGCGAGTACCGATTGCGGCTGATGCGTTTTGTAGCAGCCGCAGGCCGCTTGCGGCCCTGTACATTCCGGAGCGGCGTACCGAGACCACCGGACCGGTGGAAATCGAGACTCTGTCAGCACGAGACGCCGTTATTGAGCTGGTTCGGGAATCGTTCCTGACCCGCCTGCTCGAGTCGGCCGGTCTTCACGGCCGGCGGCTAGCCGCGTTCGTCACCCTGGCCAGGCAAATCCCTGTTCGCCGGATTAGCTATCCTACCGGAGTTGAGCTTCTTCCGGATGTGCGAGCCGCTATTGTTCAGGCGGAGACGTGAGTGGTATTTGCGGTATCGTCGGTTTCGGATCCGATGATGTACCACAGACCCATCTCAACCTGATGGTTCAAGCTGCCCGGTTCCGGGCGGTAGATGGATGTCATACCTGGATGGGGGACGGCGTCGCCCTAGCTCAGTTGGCGCATTTTCTTACGCCCCGGTCCGCTCAGGGTAGTTACCCCCACTCGGAGCCGATCCCGGAGTCGGCGCACGCACTACACCTGGTCGCGAATGCTCGCATTGATAACCGAGACGAGCTTCTCGCGGTACTTCAGCCACAGGGTCTACTCAGAAGCGATGATCCAGCCGATGAGGAGCTCATTCTTGGCGCCTACCGACACTGGGGTGACCACTGCGGCTCCCGCCTGATCGGCGATTTCGCGTTTGCGGTGTGGGACAGCCAGCGCCGGCGTCTCTTTGCGGCCCGCGATCCGATGGGGATGCGGGCTCTGTACGTTCGGAGTGAGCCCGGGAGACTGATCTTCGCCTCCGAGGCGCAGCAAATCGTCCGGCTCCCCGAAGTTCCGCGGCGATTGTTCGAGCCGGCAGTGGCCGGACATCTCGCCGGGCCGTTCGGCCGGACTGACTGGAGCTTCTACGAAGGCATCGAACAGCTGTCTCCGGGCCACGCCCTGGCCGCTGACGCCTCGGGCGTACGCACTTGGCATTTCTGGGATATCGACCCCGGCAATGAACTCAGATACCGAAGTGAAGGACAGTACGCGGAACACCTCCGCCAACTCTTGTGGCAAGCCGTAGCAGATCGGCTTCGGACCACCCGGCCGGTGGGACTGTCACTGAGCGGTGGGATGGACTCGGGAAGCGTCGCAGCGGCCGCCGGAGCACTGCGGGCGCACAGACTGAGGACGTACTCGTGGGCTTTCGACGAGCTTCCCGACTGTGACGAACGCCA
>JAZGCO010000014.1:0-15255 GCA_036476995.1 Gemmatimonadota bacterium | reverse complement strand
GACCAGCTGATCGGATGCTCCACGGTTACTGGGCCAGAGCCGCCAAGGATTGCCTCGGTCGGTACTTCCGTCGCATCCTATACATATGGGAAAACAGGTCATACACCTCGCCGTTCTTCTCGCCGCCCTAGCCGTTCTGGGCGCCGTAGGTCTGAGGGCTCGCTACGGGGGCGGGGCCTACTACACAGATCTGTCCACCGCTCCCCTCATGGGGAGTGAAAATCTGGAGTTGGTACTGGCCTACGACGAGCCCATAGGTAACGTGGCCGTCAGCGCCGACGGAAGGATCTTCTTCACGACCCACCCTGAGGCGAGGCCCCAGGGACCCAAGCTCTTGGAGTGGCGGGACGGAGAGGCGGTAGCATATCCGAGCGCCAGCGCACAGGACTCTCTGTTCGGGTCGGTGCTGGGCATTTCCATCGATAGACAGAACCGGCTTTGGACGATCGACCACGGAAACCACGGCATTCGGCGGGCCAAGCTGCTGGCTTTCGACCTCGAGAGTGGCGCCCTGGTACATGAGAAGGTGTTCCCCATAGAAGTTGCGCCGCTGGGTTCCTACTTGCAGGACCTCCAGATAGACCCGGCGGGCCGCACCGTGTACATCGCCGATGTCAGCTTCGTCCGCGGTAGCCCTGCGATCGTAGTGTACGACGTGGACGACGGATCATCCTGGAGGATATTGGAAGACCACGCGTCGGTGTCTCCGCAGGACTGGATCATTCGTAACCCCCTGAAAGAGATGACATTCTTCAGAGGTCTGGTGGTCCTGAAACCGGGCGTCGATGGAATAGCCCTCGATCGGCGGGGTGAATGGCTCTACTACGGCGCGATGGCCCACGAGAGTCTGTACCGTGTCCGGATCTCCGATATCCACGAGCCCCGCCTGACGCCGCTAGGACTCACCGCGAGAATCGAAGAGGTCGGCAAGAAGCCGCTGAGCGATGGACTCATCACGGACAACTCAGGCAACGTCTATGTCACCGATATAGAACATGACGGCGTGATGCGGATTGGAGCGGACGGATCCTTGCAAACGGTCATTCGCTCGGCCCGGATTCGCTGGGCCGACGGACTCAGCTACGGTCCCGGAGGCTGGTTATACATTGCAGATAGTGCCATTCCCGACCACATGCTTCGGAGCCGGAAACATATTCGGGCGAGCGCCCCCTATTACGTGTTTCGCTTCAGGCCCGGTACGGCGGGAACTCCCGGGCAGTAACGCCACGGGCTGACGGCGGCCTCCCTAGAAGAACCGGACGAAAGCGACTTGCAGGTAGTCGTCTCGGCGGAACGAGAACAGGGGCTCGGTAGGCTCGGTGTTCCCGAACACTCGACCCTCGATTTCGATCGTCCACCCATCCGCTACCCTGCGGTCTCCCTCGATGCTCAAGAACAGAGAACCGCGGTCCAGGTCGATGGCCCCGCCGACGAGCAGCGCCGTGCCTTGTACGTCGTTGAGTGCCAGCCGCGAGCCGATGAACAGGTCATTCTGGAACAGCGACAGGGCATCCTGGCCGCGTGAGTCGTTCGAATACTCGGCCAGTAGACCGACATCGGCCACGGAGCCGAGTACTCCGACCAGGGTGTATTCAAAGCCCCCCGTCAGCGCCGTGAAGGCTTCTCCCTGACCCGATCGCCGGATCGCTTCCAGCTTACCGAGCCATCCTCCGTGCGTGAGCTGAACGTCGAGGCCGGTCTGGTGGATCAAATCATACACAGGCAGCAACTGCGCCCCTCCGCCCTGGGGTGCCTGGAGCGCGAAACGCGGATCACGGGACGTGCCGTAGAAATGGGACAGTCCGACGTCCCAGTCTCCTAGAGTGTGCGCCCAGCGAGCGGCAAAATCCGCCCTTCCGGTGCTGGCGCCGCCCACAAACAGGCTCCGATTCGGAATGACGGAGGGCTGAGACCGGAGCCGTCCCTCAGCTCCAGGGAAGGTTCGCTCCCGAGACTCGGTCATCAAGAAGAGATCAACCGTGCCCCAGTCCTGAATCCAGGCGAAGTTCGCCATGAGCTGGCCCAGCTTGTCTTCACCGTCGGGATTCTCGACCAGATCGGTCTGATTGATGATATCTACGAGATGCTGCGACTCAGCAACTCCCCAGAAAACCCGTCGGATCCCGAGGCGAAGTTCCCACGTATCCGCCGCATATTCCCAGCTCGCGATGCGGAGATCGGCGTGCGAGCGCTCAGGGTCAGCGGAGTCGAGCCGGCCGAAACCTTCGATCGTGATGAGATGGCGCCGGTCACCCCACTCCAATTCCCATTCGGGAGTGATAGCGATTGAAGCTTCGTTTCGTACCTGGGCGGGATCGGACGGCGACTGCGGAAACCAGCGGGCTTCGGCCTCGACACGAGCAGACAGGTCTCCTGGAATCTGAGCGATCGCGGGTGCGGCCCCGACCGCTCCGAACAGGAGGGTCAGGACCGAACCCGTTACCGGCGGGCCGAGACGCCTGTTCACCGCACTCTTTTGAGGCTGTTCCTATCAAAATCACGATCCGTGAGCCCCGTTCCGAACTCGTAGTCGCGCCACGTCAGGTCGGTGCTCTTCCCAGTCTGGTGGTTGACCATCTTCATCGTGTCAGCGCGCCAGTACTGGCCCAGGTACTGCTGGTAGCCCTCGTACGTCAGCGTCTTGAGCAGCGCCTGTTTACGGTCGAAGAACTCGATCTTGAGCGGCCGGAGATGCTCCTGATCGCGCCACACGATCTGCTTCGTGTAGCCCGAATTCTTGTCCACCGGAACGGCCTCGGTGATGTGGACCGCAACCCCGTTGAGAGTGTCGTCCCGCAGAAATCTGTACGTGTACTCGTCGACCTCCTGGGAAGAGATGTCCTCGTAAGAGAACTCACTGCCCATAAACGGTCCCGACTTATTGCTTGTCGAAATGCGTTTCACCCGCTTGACGGCAGGCAGATAGAGCCACTGATCGTCGTTTCCAGTAGAGTGGCTGAAAGTTAGGAACGCCGTCCCTTCGATGTCCCGTGGCCGATCAAAGATCACCAGAGACTTGTCTCCATCCCCTTCCACCTCGAGGGTTCGGGAACGGAGTTCCCTCGAGCTTTCCTGCCCATGCCGGTTGCGCAGCACCATCGTCAGCACGGCAGTCTGATCGCCAAACCCGGAGTCTCGCCGATCCCATTCCTGGGCGATTTCCAGGCCGCGGGTGGAGGCCGACTCCTGCGCCACAGCCGGCGCGGCGCTTGCCGCCAGGCCAGCGGACGCGGCCACGATCGGAGCAAGCCTGGCTAGAGTACTACTCCATCTATCGTTCGTCATTATTCCCTCATGCACGTTTATCATGTGTACGTTCGAGACATCGGCCTTATGTATACGTTCGAGACATCGGCCTTCGTGAATAACCGCTCGAGTATTTGAAACAGATCAGCCGCTCTCACCGCTAAGCACCAGCTCTGGCACGCCCGCCATTCGCCTGTCACGCGCCGATCCGACCAGAACCAGGATCGGGGGCAGCATCAGGAAGTCCGTCACCAGGGCGAGCCCGATCGTGATGGCTGTCAACCGCCCCATACCGGCGTTCAGGTCGAACGACGACAGCGAGAGTATTAGAAAGCCGCCTGCCAGAACGAGAGATGTGAATACCATCGCCGGCGCAACGGTCTTGAACGCGAACCGCACCGCGTTCTCGGGCGACGCGTTCTGCTCGCGGCGAGCCCTCAAATACTTACTCATGAAATGGATCGTATCGTCAACCACGATCCCTAGCGTCATGGCCGCCACGGCGGATAATGCAATGTTTATCTGGCCCACGGTGAGGCCCCATATGCCGAACGCCAACACCGCCGGAGTGATGTTGGGGATAAGACTCAACAGCCCATAGCGAACGCTTTGAAACGCCACGATCAGGGTCAGCGACACAAGTATCAAGGCGATCGCCGTTCCAGTCAGCATGCCCGCGATGTTGCGGCCAGAGATATGGGCGAACATGAGCGATGGTCCTGCCGACCTGGTCGTCACGCCAGCCACTGCATTGGACTCCAGCCACTCCTCGCCGGCCTCTGCCGCTTCACGAATCTGGCGTGACGAGACGTCTGCCAAGGTCACGATGAACCGAGTGGACGACTTGTCCACGTTGATCTGGTTGTTGAGGTCCTGACCGAACGGAAGCGACATCTCATACAGAAGCAGATATTGCGCCGCGAGATCCCGCTCTTCCGGCAACCGGTACGCGGCGGGGTCATCGCCGTTCATGCTCCGGTTGACCCGCTTCATTACATCAGAAAATGACAAGACATGCACGACCTCGGGCCGCGCCCGATACCACTCGGCAAGCTCGTCCAGCGTAGTCAGGTATCCGGGGTTGCTGATCCCGCCGCTCTCACCCGATTCGATCGAGAACTCGACGCTGTACAGACCGGACAGATTCTCGGACGTGTAATCGGTGTCGGCCCGGAACTCGACGGAACTCGCGAAGTAGCGCACGAACTGATCGTCTAGCTCGTTGCGTGGCAGCGCGGCCGCCAGGCCCACGGTCACAACTGCCATACCGCCGAGCAAAACCCTCCGGTGCCGCAGAACGAATTCCGCGAATGTCTCCTCCCACGCGAACCGGCGCAAACCCGCTTGATCCTTCGGTCGTGTCCGCACGCGCATCGGCACCACAGACAGAAAGGCCGGAAGGAACAGGGCAGCAAAGAAGAACGCCAGACCAACACCCACGGCCGTGATGTTTCCGAGGTGCTTGAAGGGCGGCGAGTCACTGAAGTTCATACTGAGAAATCCGATCGCCGTGGTCAGGCTGGTAAGGAACACCGGCTGCAGGTTGACCCGCATGCTCTCGATTATCGCCGCGCGCTTTTCCGAGCCGCCGCGCATTCGTTTCAGCGCGGTCACCAGGATGTGGATGCAGTCTGCCACCGCCAGCGTGAGGATCAACGTCGGCGCGGTAGCCGATGGCGGTGTCAGTACCACGCCCGCCCAACCCGTTAGGCCCAGCGCGCTGACTGTTGCGAACCCGATGACCAGGACTGTTCCGATCGTGGCGACCGGCGAACGCAGAAGGAATAGCAGAAGCACCACGATCCCCAGGTACATCAGCGGAATTAGCGTCCGCATGTCTTTCTGCGTCGCCTCGAAGAAGGCGTTGTTCAACATGATCATCCCGGTCACCCGAACGTTGACAGCCGGGTGTATCGCTTCGATCTCTGCGGCAAGCTCCCGTACGCTTCTCACCAGCTCCTGGCGGGCCGCATCCTCATCTCCCTCAGCGGGAACGTGGAACGTGACGTTTACGCCAGCCGCCTCCGCCGCCGGACCCACTAACCGGCGGACGAGAAGCGGCTCCGACAACGCCACATCCCGGGCCTTCGCCCTGGCTGCCGGATCGCTCTCCGAGCCCCGCGGCAGGAGGTCTTGGACGATTAAATCGTCCCCTTCGGCCTCGGTATTTTGGAAGTTTGTGAGGGCGTCTACCCGGGTCGCGAACGGAAGCGTCCAGGCTCTGTCCTCCAGGTCTAGCGCCGCGGCAAGTACAGCCTTTGAGAACGCATCGCCTGACAGCGGCTCAAGCACGAACAGGACGTTCTCGTTCTTCGTGTACACCTCTTGGAGTTCCTCAAACGCAGCGATTTGCGGATTTCCCGGTCCAAAAAACATCCGGTAGTCGTTGCCGAATCGCAGGTTCTTGGTGCCTGCCCCCATCGCCACCGCGGCCACCACCGAGACGCCGATGATCGCCCACCGCCAGCGAATCACCCACTCACCCCAGCGTTCTCCCGTCTCACCCGTTCCCCTGAGCCCGTCCCACAGTTCCCGTACCATGACTCTCCCTATGCGTTCATCCGCCCTGCGGCAGACCTATAGTCTCAGACGACGGCCGGCTGTGGCCGCAGCGTCTCCAGATAGTCCAGCAGCACGTCCAGCGTGCTCCGAACGAGTTCCAGGCTCTGCTCGTTCTTACCCAGGCCTACAATCCCTTCGAACGAAGCGACGACAAAGGCCGCCAGCTTCTCGACCTCGACATCGGACCGAACCGTGCCCGCCTTCTGCCCGGCCCGAAACGCCTCTTCGAACTTGGTCCTCCACAGGCGAAACACTCTGTTGATCCGCTCCCGGAAGCCTTCATCGATCGGCGACATTTCTTGGGCCAGATTGTTGAGGGGACAACCACAGCGGCAGGTTCGCTCACTCGCCCTCTCCAGCGCGCCCTCGATGGTGCGGCGAATCGAGGTAATCGGATCCGGAGAATCGGAGTCGAACTGCCACTGCTCCGTGACCCACTTCGCCACTACCTCATCGACCACGGCGTAGCCAAGTTCCTTCTTGCTCTTGAAGTGGTGATAGAGCGCTCCCTTGGTGACATCCACCCGCTCGAGTATCCGGGACAGCGAGGACGCCTGGAACCCGTGTTCATAGATCTCCTCAAACGCGGCTTCCAGAATGGCCTGCCTCGTGTCGTCCGGTGTGCGCTCGAAATGAATCATTCTTCGTCCCCTCAGTGATGCGCTCGCTACCGAGTTCTGGACCTCCGACGGCGAGTCTACATACCGACCGGTACGTATGTCAAGGCCTACGTCATGGCTGTGGTAGAGGACCATCGCTTGAGCTGGTAGAAGCCGGCCGGGAACCCGAGGGCCTTCAGTTAGGCGCGAGCGCAATTGAGCCTCGAGTGGTATGCGTTGACGGCCAGTATGCGGCCATCGAAGTTGCTCCCGGTGCAAGCGTTATCCCGGACCGCTTGCCGTTGAAGAGGAAGATAGAGGAGTGAGCAAAATGCGGACATGGATGTCACGGGGGGTCCTGACGCTTGGAGCCTTGCTGACTGCCGGGGGCACGGCAGCGAACCCAGCGTTTCCACAGGGTGTGGAGTTCGATTCGAAGGCGGCCAAGATCACGCTGGGTGGCCGAATACAGATGCAGGCCCGGACCAGTAGTTGCTCGGATTTCCCAGTTTCTGCGCCTTGCGCCGAGCAGGAGCCGACCTTCGACTGGTTTCTCCGCCGCGCTCGGCTTGAGATCGGAATTCAGTTCGACGACTTCGTCGAGGGCAAGTTCTCGCCGGACTTCGCACCCAACTCGTCGGAGTTTTCGGATATTGCACTCAAGGACGCGTACGGTCAGCTCAACTTCAGCCGGAGCGCGAGGCTGAGGTTCGGTCAGTTCAAGAGGCCGTTTGATGGGTTCCAGCTGACGAGTTCGACGGAGATACGGACTATCGAACGGGGCATCGATATTCCTGGGGTTTCCAGCTCGACGGCCGTTTCGTTCGACGAACTGACTGAGAAGTTCAACCTCTCCTCACATAACGTGGGCATCCAGCTCAGCGGAAGAACAGAGAGCGGCCTTATCGAATACTGGGTCGGGACGTTCAACGGTAACTCAGCTGGCGACAACGGCGCAGACACGGACGGGAAACAGCTCGTGGGCCGCGTCCAGGTTTCGCTCCAGGCAGCAGATTTGCCGCTTAAGCTCGCCGTGGCCGGAGCGGTCACCAACGCACCCTTCACCAACGCGTCGGGTGCCCGGGATGGGAGGTACTACACAGATTTTGAGATCTATGCACAGCTCGGGGATTACAACGGGGGCCCGCACCTGCAAGCAGGTGTGTTCCTCGGCGACAGTCCGCTACAGGACGAGTTCGGAGGGAGCCTGGACCTGGCGGCCGGGGACGACTTCGCCTCGGCTTGGGCGACTCAGGTAGTCGGCTCAGTCAAGATCCCTTTGCGCGACAGTCGGAGGTTCACCGCGATCGAGCCCGTATTGCGTGTCACGTATGCCGATCCGAACCGTAACACCGGCGACGACGCTGCCTGGGGCATTACTCCGGGAGTTCAGGTCTTCTTCGCTTCGCGGCAGAAAGTCGCTTTCAACTGGGACTTTCTGGTCCTGCAGGGCAATCGCCGAAACGTGAACTCGTTCAAGGCTCAGTACCAGTTCTATTACTAGACGGATAGCCTTCTGAGCGCACCGTGACCAAACTCTCGCGAAAACCGTCTTTTTTCTACGGCCTTTATCGAGGTCTCATGCTTAGATTACATGTGAGACGTATCCCGTACCTGTAATTAATAATATAGGTTACGCGCTGCGTGCATTGAATGCACGGCCGGTTGTGCCCCGCGGCACGTCTTCTGCAACGAATTGTGAGCCTGGTATGAGGGGAATCGCCCCTCGACAACTGCACGGAGGATAGCTCGCTGGCCAAAACGCCATGCCCACTTTGCGGAAAGGATGCTCTTCGCGGACGCCGCTACTGCGGTGACTGCGACAGTGCCGGCGTACCGTCGGCAGCGCAGCGGTCCGCGGTTGGAATGCAGTCTGCTCCCCGTGGCCGCCGCCGCGGAGACCTGCCACTGATTCTACTGTTCTTCTTCGTAGCGGCTTTCGGTACGGTAATGCTCGGAATGGCTGCGCCGGAAGTGTTGCCTATCTTCGGCGAGTTGCCGGGCTTCGACGCACCCGAGCCATGGGGAGAGGTTCGCTTCGCGCGCACCACATCGCGCATCCGGGCCGCGGCTACCACCGCCAGTGAGATCGTCGGCAAGCTGGCGCCGGGGGACAGTGTGCGGGTTGAACCAATGTCGGACGGTTGGTTTGCTGTATTCCTGCCCGAACTGACGAGCGCCGAAAAGGCCAAGCAGCTTGGATTCGTGTACGGCAAGCTGCTCGAGCCGCGCGCCGACACGCCCCCTGGCGGCAGTTCCGGCTCGGTCAACTAGCTGCCTCTGGTCAGCCTACCGCAGACTTCCGGTCAACGGACGGAGACTTCCGGTCAATGGACTACCGGCTAGTCGGTACCGCTCCGCCAGAACATCACGCCACCGCCTATTCCGCCGCTCAGAAAGTCCAGATCTCCATCCGCGTCAATATCGGCGAACGCTGGGGTTGAGAAGTTGGGCACCGGCGGATCGAACGACTCATCCCGCACCCAGGACGGAATCCTGTTGTTCCCGTCGTTTCGGTAGTAGACGATCCCGTTTTTCTCGGTACCGAGGGCCAGGTCCAGGTCTCCGTCTCGATCCAGATCGACGAACGCCGGGAAGCTTCGCCTACCGGCGTCCAGCCCTGCGTATGTGTCGGATTCGAGGGTGAACTGCGGGGCCGTAGGCGTACCCGTGTTGCGCCAGAAGTTCACGGCACCTGAAGACTCGCCCGCGAACAGGTCCAGGTCGCCATCGGCGTCGATGTCTGCCAGGGCCGGAGCCGCGTTGCTTCCCCTCGTAAGCTCGACGCTGAAAGCGGACTCCAGAATGAATTCAGGAGTGGTCGCGGTTCCGGCGTTACGGTAGAACCGTACTCCGTCACGCCAGCTCCCCACCATCGCGTCCAGGTCGCCGTCGCCGTCCAGGTCGCCAAAAGCGGGCACGGGGTGAAACGATCCCTCGAAGGGAGCGAGTTTTCCGCGGAGACGAAACGAGGGGCTGCTGGCGCTTCCTGTGTTCTCGAACCAGTAGATGAATCCACTCTCCAGGTTGCCGGGATCGATCTTGTTCGAGACCAGAAGGTCCAGGTCGCCGTCTCCATCCAGGTCGGCCAGCGCAGGCGCGCTTTCGCTGCCCACATCCAGGCTGCGAAGCAGCTGGCCCGTGCGTAGCTCGAACACTCCCTGCTTGGTCTGCTCGTACACGAACAGATTGTCTACCGTCGTAAGGTTGGGATTAAAGGCGCCGCCCAGCACTCCTACGTACATGTCCAGATCGCCATCGCCATCGGCATCTCCGAACGACGGAGCGTTGTAACCGCTCGTGCTCAAGGGATCGTTCGGCGGGAACTTCTGGGGCTGTCCGTCGAACGCGGGGCTCTGACAGCTACCACCGTTCTCCAGAAGCAGGAGACCCGGCTCGAAGAAATCACCCCAGAAGATGTCCATGTCACCGTCGTCGTCGATGTCTTCGAACGCCAGGGTGTTGGCCCCATGGAGGCTCCCGATCTGCGCCACGATCTCGATATTCTGAAAGCGCTCAGTGACGAGCCGAAAACGCGGAATCTGATCCGCGTCGCGATCGACCTCCTCGTACCGGGCAACCGTGCCGGTCAGCCTGCCGATGAACAGGTCCAGCAAACCGTCACAGTCGATATCCGTAATGTTGGGAATGTTCTGCCGATCTGAGAAGATCGGCTGGCCGGCTACATCCCGAAGAGTATCGGTCGCCACGACGAAGCGCGGCTCCTGCGAGGTGCCCTCATTCCTATAGTACCTGACTAAGCTGAACGGCTGCTCGGCAAGCAGGTCCATGTCCCCGTCGTTATCCATGTCAGCGAATCGGTACCACTCACCCACCGAGAGATCTTGAAAGCTGTCCGTGCGCCACCGAAGGCCAGCGCCCTCAGCCGAGGAGACATTCTCGAAGAACATGAGCTGATCCGACGCCTCTTGGACAAAGAGGTCCAGATCGCCGTCTGCGTCGATGTCCACAACCTGTGGCCTTGGCAGATTGAGTCCACCCAGCCACGCGAAGGGGTACGCCGTGCCGGTCTCGTCCGCGACCGTAATCGCGTGCACGTCACGCCGGAGTACCGGGACAGACTCGATCGAACCCTGAGCGCCGCTCGCGCAGCCGCCAAAGACGGCTACGAGAACCGGGACTAACGCCGCCCAGGCGGTACCGGCACGCAGCGCGCCCACTTAGCTCTGCGGATGTGCGGCTGTGCCGAGGCCGGCGGCGTACCGTCCGACTTCGATCACCTTCTCGATTCGGCGCGTCGCCGCGTCGATAACGACCACGGTGCCATTCTGCTCAGGCCCCGCCACAGAGCCCTCCGGAACGTACTCGCCCTTCAGGTTGCGGCTGGATACGTACACCTTGGATCCGTCGGGAGACATCGCGATTCCATGCGGCTCCGCGAGCCCATCACCCGCGATCACGGACGCGACTGTCCATGACTGCGCATCCACCACCGTGACCGTGTTGGCCAGCCGATTTCCAAACCAAAGCGTGGCGCCGTCAGGTGAGAACATGGGATGCCAGGGGGCTGGACCCACGTCGATGGCGGCGCGGAAATCCGGCGCCGGGTCATCGCCGATCGCAAACACGAGCATCTGGCCCGTCAGTTCACCGCCCGCGACGAGCCATCTGCCATCCGGTGAGACGGCGAACTGGACCAGCGCATGCGGCGGCCCCTCTACCCGAGACAACTCCACGTCCTCTGAATCCACGTCGAGGGTAGCGATGCTGTTCTCGGCTAGACTGGCGGAGTATACCGTCGCTCCTTCGTAGGCGACCGCCAGCGCGTGAGGCCTCGCGAAGAATACATCCAGCTCCTCGATCGTCATGTTCGTTCGGTCGATGCTCCCAATACGCTGGGGCGGATTCACGGCCATCATCGACCGGCCCACGAACAGCCTGTCGCTGGACGGATCCAGCACCAGCATTCCGGGGGCGGTGAACTCTGCCTGCCCCACTAGTTCATTGTCGCGGGAGAATTTGAGCACGCGGCTGTCGCCGATCAGGGATACATACCAGAAGGAGCCGTCGGGTTCGACTGCCACGTGGTGAGGCTTGGCATTACTCGAGAAACCGAGGGCCTGCAGATCTACGGTCGCTACAACTCTGTCGGCCTCCATGTCGATGATGGACACGGTAGCCGACACCTGGTTCGCAACGTACAGCCAGGGCGCCGGGGCCTCAGGAATGGAAGAAGATAGTTCCTGGGATGTTGTGACGGCCGGAGAGCCGGCTGTAGAACCGGCGGACGCGCTCGCGCAGGCGGCGGCGCCTATCAACCAGAAGAAAGCTAGTGGCCTGAAGATTCTGAGATTCATTCTTCCCTTCTTGCCCTTCGAACTGTGACCCAAGCGAAACGGGCCCCGGCACGGAGTTGCCTCGCGCCGGGGCCCGGAAGTCATCCCGCTCCGAACGCTACGGAACGAGTCGCGCGTCCTTCTTCTTAAGAACGAACATACCTTCCTGGCCGCTCGTCACAATGATGATACCGCTCTCGAAGAACGGGTAGTTGCTCCACGCTCCCGAAAATCGGGGTGAGTCGTCACCCCACGGCACGGTGTCAAAATACCCCACCTGCACCGGCTCCTCCGGATTGCTGATGTCCAGCACCCGCAGACCGCTCACGTAGTTCGACTGGTACATCAGGTTTCCCTTGATGTACAGGTTGTGATCAATGCTCGGGTTGTCGGAGAAGTACTCCTTCACCAAGATCGGATCGTCCAGATCCGCCACGTCCCAAACGAGGGTTCGGGTGGTTTCCACCTTGCCCTGCAGCTCGTCGAGCTCGTCGTTCATGTAGAAGTACCGGTGATCCTCGGTCAGCCAACCCTGGTGGGAGTAACCGACGTTCGGATACGTCGCCATCGATACGGCCACCGGATTATCCTTGTCCGTGACGTCCGCGATGCTGAGAGCGGTTTCGTTGGCTCCAAGGCAGATTTCGCGGCCGACATAGTCGGCATCGGGTCCCCGATATATCACGCACTGGGCGTCGTGCGTGTATCCGGTCTTCGACCGGCCAGTAGCTGCGTCCGCAAAGCAGCCGGCGAACGTGGGCTGCAGCGGATCTTGAATGTTGATCATGTGTAGACCTTGGCCACACGTCTCGCCCCCGGAGTTGGAGCCCACCACATACGCGTAGCCTGACTCTTCGTTGATCACTATGTTGTGGGCGCTGCCGATGTCGTCGTACATGGCCGTGGCCTCGAAGTCCACAGGCTCGCCGTCGACCCCTCGCAGCTGTCTCAGATCGAACACCTGCATGCCGTGCTGACCCGCGCGGTCGGCCACGATGAAGGCATGGTCCTTGTAGACCTTGACATCACGCCACGTGCTGCCGGCCGAACCCTCGGTCTTGCTCAGATTGCCGACGAACCTGGGGTTGTACGGGTCGCTCACGTCAACGAACGAGGTGCCATCCAGGCGGGCGACCAGGGCGTATTCCTTGCCGGTCTCCTCATCCGTCCACCCCCACACATCGTTCGTGCGGACGCCGCGGCCGCCGCCAAGAGCCTGCACCGGCAGGAACGCCACCATGTCCACTTCGGCGCAGGGGAACATGCCGGCTTCGCCGTCGGCGCAGTCGATCTGTCCACCCGCTACGGCCTCCAGTGCGGCGGCGGGTTCGCTGAAGATCTTGCCGGCCTCAGTCCAGTGTCCGTCCTCATCTTTGGCAAATACGAGCGCCGTCCCCTCACCGTAGTCATCGCGCGGAACGCTCACCAGCGCTACGTCCTCGGCAAGTGCCAGGCTGGCCGCGAACAGGTCGGAAGCGCTGGCATCCGATGCCGACAGCTTTGTCGCGGCGAAGACCGAGCCATCCTCGGCCCGCTGCATGAGGTACACAGCGCCCTCGAACCCTGACACGCCGATCGCGCCGACCCAGATTTCACTGCTGGTGAATCCGATCGAGCTGCCGAACCGGGTCTGGCCTGTGGGCGCATCGAAGGGATTGAGGCGCATCCGCTGCTGGTACGCGCCTTCCTCGTCTCGCGAATAGGCGAACACGGCTCCTATGAAGTTATCGAAGCGCGGAGAGCCTATCAGGGCCTCGTCGCCGTGCATGACGATCGAAGAACCGAACCGGTGTCCCTTGTCGATGCCCGTCGCCACGAGTGTCGCGGTCTCCGTCCAGACCTCGTCGCTGCGGTGGTATACGTGTACCGCACCCTTAGCCTCATCTTCGCGCGTTGCCGCTATCATCGCGTAGTCGCCGTCCAGCGCCAGGCTCACGCCGAACCGACCCTTGGCTTCGCTCCCGACTAACTTGGCTTCCTGGATCCACGCCCCCTCGTCAGTCCGCCGGAACACGTAGACTGCACCCGTGGTGTCATTCTGGGTGTAGGCCCCGACGATGGCCCGGTCGCCACTCAGAGCGGCCGCGATGCCATAGTTGTCGCCCTCGGCGACGTCGTCACCCACGAGCCTCGCGGACTGCCGCCATACGCCCGACGGATCGCGTTCGAACACATACGCGGCGCCCAGCCCGTCGGACGTAGCTCGCGCTGTCGCCAGGACTCTGCCGTCTTCAGCCGAGACAGCCGCGCCCAACTGGTCGGCGGCCTGTCCGTCGGTGGCGGTCAGCTGGGCGGTCTCCGCCCAGACGCCATCCTCACCCTTGTCGTAGACATAGACGATTCCGGAGGTCATCTGATTTCCGGATTCGCCAACGAACAGCTGGTCGCCACCAATGGCCACCGCACCTGCGTAGCCGGTCATCGCCTCGTCGGCGCTGAACCCGGACCGGTACGTCTGCGCACCGGCCGGCGCTGCCGTCCACGCGGTCACAGCGACCGCCAATGCGAACGTTAGAACCTTCTTCATCTTCCACCTCAATTTGCAGGAACAATCACGGGCACTTCGGTTGATTTGGGAGTCTGTACGGAAACAAATCCCCTGCGGTTCCCCGCGGCCACCCATACCCCTAATCCGAGCACCCAATCTCGATAAGTCGGAGTCGGCGGTCAAGTTTCCAATACGCTCGAATGGAACAACGCATCAGGGTGTGGAAGCGCTTAGTGGCGGGAGCGTGCGCAGGTACCTGTCCGGTGCGGGCGGAGCCGCAGGTCTGGCTGCGTTCCGGTCCAGCCCGCAGGTTAGTTTGCTCGACCATCGGCAACGCTAGAGGCGATCACGGCATGGCGGACGGCTGGCTACAGATACTGGTGCTGTTCGTCGTCGGCGTCGGTGCCGCGGCCCTCAACGTAGTCGCTGGGGGTGGATCGTTTCTTACGCTTCCGGCTCTCATTTTCCTCGGGCTGCCTCCCACTGTCGCTAACGGAACGAACCGTGTAGGACTCCTATTCCAGAATACGGGAGCCGTATGGGGCTTTACCCGCCGCGGAATCACGCAGCGCAGCTGGCTCGGCCTCGCTGCGGCCCCGGCGGTGGTTGGAGCGGTCCTGGGAACGTGGCTGGCGATCCAGATAGGCGATCGGCCGTTCCAGCGGATTCTCGCCATCCTCATGATCGTTGTCTCCTTGTGGACGATCTGGGATCCGTTCGGCCAACGGCCGCTCGCCGACACGCTTCCCGAACTGAGCCGCGCCAAGATGGTGACCTTCGTCCTGGCCTTCTTCGGAATCGGCGTCTGGGCCGGGTTTATTCAGGCTGGGGTGGGTTTTGTCATCCTCGCCGTCACTACATGGGCAGGCCTCAACCTGGTCAGCGGGAATGCGCTGAAGGTGCTGGTGGTACTCACGCTGACCCCCGTCGCGCTGGTGATCTTCGCGGCGAGCGGAAGGGTCGATTGGTCTATGGGACTGGCCCTCGGACTTGGCACCGGAGTCGGCGGTCAGATAGGAGTCCGGCTAACCGTACTAAAAGGTCACGCCTGGACGAAGCGTGT
>JAZGCO010000139.1:0-2095 GCA_036476995.1 Gemmatimonadota bacterium | reverse complement strand
TTCCCCAATGACCCAGCAGACGGGGCTTGACATGCTTCGGTAGTAACGGCTCCGACAGCATCGGATTGTCGAGCAAATAGATCTGACCCACCGACAGGTAATTCGCTGCCCGCCAATACCCGTCGATGCCGGCCCACTCCGCGTCGCTGAGAGGTGATCCCTCAACCATCCGCATCGCCCGGCGTTCCCTGCTGCCAGCGGCCAGAGAGTCTTGTTTCGCTGCGGTCATGGTCTCTCCTTGTTCTCCAGTCGTGACGGCCAAAGGGCATGAGCCTTCCATCGAGCTCGCCAAAGGGCCCTTTACCACCCAACACCCGATCCAAACCCCTGAAACGATGGAGCGTCATCCAGGTCGCACTCGGGCACCGGCGCACTCTCGACCGTACACGAGCGGCCCTGCTTCCAGCCCGGACTCCCACCTCCAGGGGTAATGGCGCCGGGCCCGGCCGTTCCCGGCGCCCGGGGTCTTCCGCTAGCTTTCTTGGGCACTCGTGCCCTAGTCATAATTACGCGACAAGGAAACATCTTCTGAAAGGAGGAGGAATTATGGATCTTGGTTCTAGGGAGACCTGGACGGTTATCCACGGTCTGATACTCGGAACGTTGTTCCTGTTGGCTTTTGGCGGTGGCCTTGCTGGTCTTTGGAGTCTCCGCCCCGGATTGCTGACCGCGGAGGGTATCCGCGAAAGGATGGGACGTCTCTACTTCGGCATGTGGGCGATGGCTCTCGTCGCGTGGGCGACAGTGATCACCGGCAGCTGGATCGTCTACCCGTGGTATCGGGTGAAACTGGCACCTGTGGGCGATGATCCGTACGCGGGCTGTGCGGGAGCGACGATCCCAACCGAGACCTGTTCGCCTCGGGATTTCCTCAAGTCGAATGTGTCGGGAGACACCGAGACGTGGCACGCCTTCGGGATGGAGTGGAAAGAGCACATCAGCTGGGCGGCGCCGATTCTGGCCACGGCGGCAGCGTTTCTCGTCTCCTACTACGGGCCTCGCCTGATCGGTCGTCCGTGGTTGAGAGCGGCTGTGATTGTGATGTTCGTGGCTGCATTCGCGGCCGCGGCCGTCGGAGGTGTGTTCGGCGCCTTCCTGAACAAGATCGCTCCGATCATCTGAGGTGATGACATGACAACAAGACACGACATCGAAACAGCTCCGGAACTAAGCGAACTGGACCTTCCCGACAAGCATGACGGTCCCGGTGCAGCGGTCATCGTTGCGGCAGGGATCGGCATCTTCGCCCTCGGATTGCTGACCGTGCTCAGCGAAGTCTCTGAAACGATTCACGACTTCCTCGGGGACATGGCATTTGACCAAGGGGTGGGACCGCTGGCCGGCAAGACCATTCTCGCCAGCCTCGGCTTCTTCATCTCCTGGGGAATTCTCGGATACCTCTGGAGAGACAAGGACCCCGACATCAAGAGGATGTTCTGGATCGGGCTGGGACTCGGGATCGCAGGTGCGATCATGACTGTCCCGCCCGTATTCACCACTTTCGGATGATGACACCAGATCGAGTATCCGCATGGGCGACCGGGATCGGCATCGGATTCGGGGCGTTCATGATCACCTGGGTCATTCTCAACCGGTTGACCAGTATCTGGTCAACCGGACCACAAGGTCCGATCATCGCGCTCACAACAGCAGTCCTCGTCGGCGGCGGTGTGGCGCTGCAACGGGGGACCGCGCTGTCCCGTCGGACGAGAAACCTCGCCGATTGACCGTTGCGACACGGTGGTCGTCACCGCTCCGCGGTGGCTTCCCGGCGACGACGCCAAGCATCGACTGAAGGAACTGCAGCACGATTAGCCGCCGATAGTGCGGGAGGTTGAGCTGTCCGGCGTCGAGGGCCCGGCTCACCTCGGCCGACTGGGAGCTCAGCACGATGTTGCGAGCGGTGGACCTGTCTGATGACAGATCCACCGCTCAGAGGGACAGTTGGAAGTGGCTTCTACTAGGCCTCGACGTTGACGGCTCCGACCATGCCGTCTGCGTAGTGGCCCGGCTGATGACAGCCGACCACGAATGTCCCGGCCTCGGAGAAGTGCCAGGTCAACTCGTGTGTCTCACCTGGTCCGATGACGACGGC
>JAZGCO010000138.1:0-2571 GCA_036476995.1 Gemmatimonadota bacterium | reverse complement strand
TGCTGCTGGGCCTTACCGGTTTCGCGATGGCTGGTATACGCATCATGCAGAGATCCCATCCGTCTTCCGCCCTCGTCAGCGGCAGTTTCGGCGTCCTCATGGTGGCCCTCGCCTTCCAGCTTCTCCTGATGCCCGGTGAGCACCACTAAACGGCAGCATCGAATCCAGGTAGATAAAGGAGGTCATCATGGTAACCACCGAACTGACATCAAGGGCCTCGTCCTCGTGGCTGAACCATTGGTCGATGCCCTTCTGGTGGATCATCCTGGCGCCAATTGTGACGGTGCCGCTGAGCGCGATTCTCTTCAGCACGCTCGCCGGTTACCACAGCCCAGCGGAAGTCGGCCTGCCCGATCGAAGCGGCGCCTGGTTCATTGAAGCCAATGCCTACTCGGAAGTTGTGCCCACGCTAATCGCTTTCACGCTGCCCGGCCTTCTCAACCTGGCACCGTTCATCTGGACGCTCTCCGCGAAGCCGAGGGTTCGGATGGCTGGGGCCCTGGCCGGGCTCCTGGGACTTGTCCGGCTCGGCATACCGCTGGCGGTACTCATGCTGGGGTTCGACAGGCTTACGAACGCCAGCGGAACGTCCTACTTCGACTTTGTGACCGAGGGCTTCGTGCTGTTTCGGGGGGAGCCGCACGACGTCATCTGGTTCTTCGGGGCCCTAGTGTGGCTCGGCACCCTGCTGATGTGGGCGTCGTTCCTAATGATCTTGTACGTCTACGAGCAGCTAACCGGCAACACAGGCCACGGAAAGGAGGGCATATGAAGAGATTCTCACCCGCGGAAAGGAGGATAAGTGGTAAAGTGTGTTGCGCGCCTGCAGCGCCCTGATTCATGCCTAGGTTATTGAAGGAGGTTTGACATGAAGAAACTAGTGTTCCTTGTAATGCTGCTAGCTTTGGTGGCGATCCCCGCGTTCACTTGGACGGGACAGAGTTCCGCTAAGCAGAACTGCCTTGCCTGGGAGCGGTCCATGCGCAGCTCCGCGGGAGCCAACGACCATGCGGGCGTTGGGCGGCCTGCCATCGATCGACTGGCCGGAGACGAGCCCTATGGTCGGCTCTTGGGTGACTGGGTGGCCGACAACTGCATGCGCCTGAACCACGTGCAGGTGCTCGGCACGCACAACAGCTACCACATCGAGCCTCGGCCGGCTCTCTTGGCGCTGATAGCTTCCATCGACCCAGCGGCGGCGGCGAGTATGGAGTACACGCACCGTCCCCTCGATGAGCAGTTCGGGCCCCTCGGTATTCGCCAGGTCGAGCTTGACGTGTTCGCGGATCCGGACGGCGGCCTGTTCGCCGTGCCGCTCGGCCCGATCTTGGTCCAGGGCTTCCCCGACCCGATCAAGCCGGAACTCGAAGCTCCCGGTCTCAAGGTGCTGCACGTCCAGGACATCGACTTCGAGACCACTTGTCTCACGTTCGTGTCCTGCCTGCAGACGATCAAGGCCTGGTCGGACGCCAACCCCGGCCATCTTCCGCTGATGGTGCTCGTCGAGGCCAAGGACGATCCCCTTCTTCTTCCGCCTGGTGCTCTTCCGCCCGGTGTTCCGCCCCCGGCCGAACCCGTGCCGTTCGGAGCGCCGGAACTTGACGGGATTGACGCCGAGATACGATCGGTCTTCTCGGACGATCAGCTCATCACGCCTGACGACGTGCGTGGCGGACGGGACACGCTCGAACAGGCGGTCCTGAAAGACGGCTGGCCGACGCTAAACGAGTCACGTGGGCGGCTGCTGTTCGCGCTGGACAACACCGACGCGAAGCGGGACGACTACCTCGCCGGGCATCCATCGCTGGCGGGCCGCGTGATGTTCACCAGTTCGCCTGCCGGCTCGCCGGAGTCGGCGTTCGTGAAGGTGAACGATCCGGTCCCCAACCAGGCGTTCATCAGCGAGCTCGTCGCGGCGGGGTACATCGTGCGCACGCGGGCCGACGCTGACACCGTCGAGGCTCGATTCGGTCTCACGGCGCGGCGCGACGCGGCGCTGGCGAGCGGTGCCCAGTTCGTCAGCACCGACTATCCCGAGCCGGACCCGGATTTCTCAACCGGCTATTTCGTGGAGATCGCGGGTGGGATGAATGCCCGCTGTAACCCTATCCTGTCGCCACCGGGCTGCAACTCCTCGGCGCTTGAGGACTGACGTCATTCTCATGGTCGATAGGCCCATGAGATCCCCGCGACCATGCTGATACCTAGGGGCCCGCTGGACGGGATCGCCAGCGGGCCCCAACGGCCCCGTGGTCAATAGCAACCGGAGGGTCGAAAAGGAGAGGAGGCGTCCTCATGACCGCTGAGCGAACACCGTCTGGAAAGCATAGTCCATGGCAGTTCTTGGCGTACCTAGCGGCTGCTGACTTGACGGCAATGGCAGGACTCGTACTTTCCATGCTCGTGGCCAGTGCCTCGTTCAAGCCGCTTGGGTGTTCCGACCCGGGCTGGTTCTGGGGAACGACGGTCATTGGCGGCGACAGATGAGGCGTAACTGGCCACTCCTTACGGCCTTCTCGATCGCTTACGCGTTCTTCTTGACTGCGCCTGCGATCTTCCATCAAGAGTTCC
>JAZGCO010000137.1:0-5212 GCA_036476995.1 Gemmatimonadota bacterium | reverse complement strand
ACCTGTGGCCGGGAATCGCGTCTCGCATAGATGTGGCTTCCGATGCGGCGGTGGTTGGCGATGCGGTGGTGGTTGGCGATGCGGCGGTGGTTGGCGATCCGGCGGTGGTACCGCTGCTGCCGCGGCGGCGAGAGAGTCCGTCGCGCTTCGCGTTCACGGCGCCACAGCTTGCAGCAGCGGCGGTTGTTATGGTGCTCCTGGGCGGAACTCTGACCTACGTTGCCCAGCAGGGCGGCGCACCGGGCTCGACCGATGGGCCGGAAGCCGGCCCGATGGCTACCGGCCCCGACGCTCCGAACAGGATGCCAGCTGGGTTACCCGTCTTCGCAGCCGCAACGGCGAAGTATGAAATCGCCATTCATGAGCTCGAAGAAGGGCTTGCCGCGGGCCGCAGCAGTCTAGCTCCGGAAACGGTCCGCGTTATCGAGGCCAGTCTCGCGAAGATCGACCTGGCCATACAGGAAGCCCGGACGGCGCTCGAAGCCGATCCGGCCAGTGAATACCTCAGCCGTCACCTGACCGGTGCCATGACCCGCAAGCTTGATGTCCTGCTGCAGGCCAATGAGCTGGTACGGGCGCAAACGGCGCAAGCATAGATTAGAGGAAACAATGACCAATCTACCGGTAGTGCTGCTCGCCGCCCTGGCGATGTCCCAGCAGACCGATACGACCTTTGCGGTGGACACCAACGCACGAGTATCGCTGCGAAGCCATGAGGGTTCAGTGCGAGTCGATACCTGGGCGCGAAACGAAGTCCGCATTGTGGCCTGGTTCGACGACAGCGATGACGAAGGGCGCGTCGAGGTTCGCCGCAAGGGATCGGATGTAACGCTTCGGCCACGGTCCCGTTGGGGAGCGCCGACGGATGCGCGCATCGAACTGACGATTCCGCGATCCGCAGCGATCGAGATTACAGGTGTTGACCTGGAAATTATCTGTGAGGGGGTCGGAGGGGACGTCGCCGTACACAGCGTCGAGGGCGACATCCGGGTGACCGGAGGTGACGGAAACATTGCCCTCAACAGCGTGGATGGAGACATCTGGCTTCGGGGCGCATCTGGCAACATCGCCGTGGTCGTCGTGGATGGTTCCATCAGCCTCGAGGACATAGAGGGAACGGTGGCGGTGCAGGGAGTGGATGGAGACATCAGGCTGGATGGAATCCGCTCCAGCCGCGTCAGTGTCAATACGGTGGACGGAGACATCAGATTCTCCGGGCCGATCCGCGATGGCGGGCAGTATGGCCTGTCGACGCATGATGGAGACCTGACCGTGTTGATACCGCGGGCATCGAATGCGCGCGTTACAGTCTCCACGTTCTCAGGCGAGTTCGAAGCGAACTTCCCGGTAGAACTGACCGGGGAAATCGGGAGGCGAAAGTTCTCGTTCACCATGGGAACCGGGCGGGCGTCGCTCTCGCTCTCGGCGTTCGACGGCTTGATTCAGTTGATACAGGACCAATAAGGATACAGGCGAGGGGAAGAAAATGATGAAGAGCATGTTGGCAGTAGCGGCAGTCGCAGGCCTGAGTGGGTTCGCGGGACTGACACAGGAGCGAGCGCAGGAAGCTCAGCAATCCCAGGATTTCGAGTGGCGCGGACGGATCGCGCAGGGCGATGTGATCGAGATCAAGGGTGTGAACGGATCGGTTGACGCGTCCTTCACGTCCGGTGATGAAGTAGAGGTGCGGGCCACCAAGATCGAGCACCGGAGGGGCAATGCTGAGGACGTGCGCATAGAAGTCGTGGAGCACGGAGACGGTGTAACGATTTGCGCGGTCTACCCGCATAGAAACGGGGATCGGCCCAACACCTGTGAGTCAGGCCACCACGGACGCAGCAACACGAAGAACAACGATGTGGAGGTGCGGTTCGAGGTGCTGGTACCGGCGGGAGTTCGGTTTGCAGGCAAAACGGTGAACGGGGACGTGGAGGCCACGGGACTCAGAAGCGATACACGCATCAGCACGGTGAATGGCGATGTCCGCGTGGAGACCACCGGGCTGGCGGAGGCTACTACGGTCAACGGATCGGTCTACGCCTCGTTCGGACGTGCGGACTGGAGCAGTGAGCTGGACTTCTCGACCGTGAACGGAAGCGTCACGGTGGAAATGCCGGCGCAGGTGAGCGCGCGCGTTCGTGCGAGCACCGTGAACGGAAGCCTGGATAGCGATTTCCCGCTGACCATCACTGGACGGTTCGGCAACCGGCGCATGACGGGCACGATCGGCTCCGGCGATGGAGGCGAGTTGAACCTCTCCACTGTGAACGGGAGCATCAAGCTTCGGCGGCGCGGCTAAACAGGATTCCGGGGGCCAGGCAGCGGGCTGTCTTGACCGGGCAGCGGGCTGTCTTGACCGGGCAGCTCGCGGAGGGCGGCCAGTGCGTTCTTCTCGATTCTTCTCAGTGACCGCCGGAGCTGGGCTACGTCGGCCTGCGAGAGGCCTTCGTAGATCGAGTCGCGGACACGCGCTGCTACTGGCGCGACGGTCGCTGCGCATCTCCTGCTCCTGGCGGTCAGATACACCCGCTGCCGTCGTCTGTCTGTATTATCCTTGCGGCGAGTGACAAATCCGCGGCGCTCCAGTCCGGCCACGATCCGTGACACGTTCGGCCGGTCTCTCAGAGTGGCCTCCGCCAACTCACTCTGATATTGACCATCCCGTGCCACCAATCGGCTCAGAATAAGCCACATTTCAGGCGTCAGCTCGGGCTCTGACGTACCTACAGCCCGCTGGAAGAGCACCCGTAGCAGCCGCGCTGACCTCTGAATCAGGTATGCGGCCGCGTCATCAGGGCGATCTCCTCTTTCGATTCCGGTTCGTTTCTCAGCCACACGTGACAGTATCCGTTGCCGGCGCAACAGACCAGCGCTGCGCGCGCCGCCGTAGCCCCCTGTACCGAATGCGAATCGATTCGTACTTTTGGTTCGGCGTTTTCGCTGGACTCCCACCACTCACCCGGAGGTCTTGAATGGATCGCTGGAAACCGGCCTTGGCAGAGGCGTTTGGCACGTTTGCGCTCACCTTCTTCGGTGCGGGCGCCATTATCATGGACGCGCACACCGGCGGCGGTGTTGGCCTCTTGGGCGTGGCGTTCGCCCACGGGATCGTGCTGGCCGTCATGGTGACCGCCACTCTGCACATTTCGGGCGGCCACCTGAATCCGGCTGTTTCCATGGCAGCGTGGGCGACCAAACTCATCGACGCCAAAACTGCGGTTCGGTACATGGTTTTCCAGGTGACGGGAGCCATCGCGGCGGCCGGCATCCTGGTGTCTCTGTACCCGGATGCGGCAGTCAACGCAGCGGCTGTGGGAACCCCCACCCTATCGGCCGACGTTACGGTTGCCCAGGGCGTTCTGATTGAGGCAATCTTGACCTTCTTCCTGGTGTTCGCGGTGTTCGGCACGGCTGTAGATAGCCGCGCACCGAAAGTGGGCGGCTTCGCGATCGGTCTCGTTCTGGTGTTCGACATCCTGGCGGGAGGTCCCCTGACCGGGGCCGCAATGAATCCAGCCCGGGCGTTTGGTCCTGCGGTAGCGTCGGGACAGTGGGCCAACCACGTCGTGTATTGGGCCGGGCCGATTATCGGCGCACTGGCGGCCGGTACAGTTTACACTCGGTTGTTCATGCCCGGGGGAGCGGCGGGGTCCACAGATCTCTCCGACGGGTAAGACCCGCCGGAAGTGACGGACCGAAGACAGAAGCGAGCAGCCGGGTCGCGGTGAAACCGCGGCCTGGCGTTGCTCGAAGGAGAATAGATGGAGGCCGGACAGCTTAGAATCGGACGCGAACTCTCTCTGGCGACGTCGCTAGGAAGCTCGTACGAGAATGAGCTATCAGAGCTCCTTGAAGAGCGCTGCAAGCTCTTATTTCGCATCGGGCTGGCAGCCTCTGTCGCTTTTGTCGTCGCTCTACAGCTTGCCAACTTCGCCGTCGGGATCGACGACACCGCCCTGACCGGGTTGAGATCGGCACTTGAGTTCGCGTTTCCGGTCACCTACGGCCTTGCTCTCGCGTATCTCTACCTGGGTCCGAGCACCGCCCGAGGACTTCAGACGCTCACTATGGCGGCGTTCAGCATCAGCATCGCCGCTGCCACGCTGCACTGGGCGATTTTCGCTCCGCAGACTCCGCCGACGGCGGGCGTGGTCATCTCGTTGGTCATTCCGGCCGCCTTCATTCCCTGGAGGCAGAAATATCAGATCGGCCTGGGCGTGGTTGCGGTCGTCGCCACTGTCTTTCTACCCTTGCTCGCATACGAGTTGGTCGGCGAGGTGAGAGCGTTTTGGGACGCGGTGGAGGGCGGCGCGGGCGGCCGCGACGCGATGCTGAGTCACGCGGCGCTGAGCACGTTCACCACTGCCATCTTCGGGGTTATTTCCGTACTGATCACAAGAACTCTCTACTCATTGCGGCAGACGGCGATGAAGGCCCGGCGCATGGGCAGTTACGTGATCCACAAGGAGCTCGGGCGGGGAGGAATGGGCCGAGTATATGTGGCCGAGCATGCGCTACTCTGTCGGCCGAGCGCGGTAAAGGTCCTGGAGCCGCCACCCGGTGAGGCAGCGACCGCCCTGGCTCGGTTCGAACGAGAAGTCCGGCTTTCCAGCAGCCTGACGCACCCCAATACGATCACGATCTTCGATTACGGCCGTACGAACGATGCTACGTTCTACTACGCGATGGAGTATCTCGAGGGAATGGATCTTCAGGAACTGGTCGAACGGTTCGGACAGCTGCCCGCGAGTCGCGTCGCTTTCATCCTGGAGCAGATCGCAGGGTCGCTTGAGGAGGCGCACGCGCAGGGCATCGTGCACCGGGACCTGAAGCCGTCCAACATCTTTCTCACCCGAAGAGGCGGACTGTTTGACTTCGTGAAAGTGCTGGATTTCGGCCTGGCCAAGAAGATCGAAGGCGCAGACACCGCCTCCGAGCTTACCCAGGCTGGAGCTCTGTTCGGCACCCCACGATATCTGGCTCCCGAGATGATCTATGGACGCGAAGAGCCGGACGCCAGAGCCGACATCTACAATCTGGGGGCGGTAGCCTACTGGATGCTCACCGGACAGCCGCCGTTCACGTCTGCCTCAGCGGTCGAGCTGCTAATCGACCATGTGAAGACCCGTCCCAGGTCGCCCGCATCCTTAGCGGAAGAGGACATTCCCGCCGGCCTGGATGCGCTGGTGCTGAAGTGCCTCGAAAAGAGCCC
>JAZGCO010000136.1:0-2598 GCA_036476995.1 Gemmatimonadota bacterium | reverse complement strand
GGGCAGCCAGCCGACATCTCCCTCGAGAAACGCGAACCGTGTCCTGGGGAAGAGGTCCAACACGCCCCCGTAGATCACATCCATGAGCGCCATCATGAGAGAGATGGGGTTCCCGATCGTCTGTTCGCGGATGAACTCCAACCGATAGCGCTTCGCCAGGAGCGCCCTGGCCCCGTGAGCGATGTGGACCATCACCGGCACGTTCAACTTCTCGGCTTCCGCGTAGAGCGGGTGGAAACACTCCGCGTCGCTGGTCAGCGCGCCGACCGACGGCTTCATCAGGAAGCCGACGAAGCCCAGCTTGGACACCGCTCGATGCAGCTCCTCAAGCGCCGCTTCGATGTTGGCGAGCGGCAGCAGCGCGACTCCCTTCAGGCGGTCGGGATTCGCCGAGCAGTAATGGGCCAGCCAGCTGTTGTAGCCCTGGCAGATTGCGGGGGGGTAGGGGTCGTACCCGAGGCCGACGGAGGTCCCGAAGAGAACGGCGATGTCGATGCCCTCGTCGTCCATGTCGGCGAGGCGGGCCTTGGGATCCCAAGCCCCCTCTCGCCTGATGCTGGTCTTCATCCGCTCGTAGGAAAAGTGGCGAAGGATCGCCTTTTCGAGTGCCTCGCCGTGGGGCGCTGGAAAATGCCTCTTCCAGTCGGGGACCAGAGCCATTTCGACATGGCCATCGATGTCGATGACGGGATGGGTCTTCATTGTTGGGAATTCTCCCATATCCCGCCCGGATGGGAAAATTCGCTGGCCGCCCGACCGGCCACTTGGCCCACCCGGCCGTGCGGAGGCGCTCCTCTCCTCGCCTTCGCGTCGCTCGATGAATCGGAGCCTGCGTGGGGGCTGCCCGGCACGGCGCCCCGCTGCCCCACCCGCCCATTTCTCCGCTCCCTTTCTCCGAAATCCTGGGCGATATGGAGATGTAATACACGATCGTGAGGCCCGCGGCTCTTGGAATCTCCTCGGTCCGGCCGACTCTGCACGCCAAACTGCACGCCAACTCTTCCGGACGCAGCCGGACGCGGCGGGACAGCTCGCCCGCAACGGCGCGAAATCCCGTAGACCAGCGAACGGGTCCGAACCCAGACGGATAGCTCGCTCGGATTCGTAATCAGCAGGTCAGCGGCTCGAGTCCGCTCGTCGGCTCCAGCGCTTCCAGGCACTTACGCCGGACTCGCCCGCCCCTGGGACACCGGAATGTAGCAACGGCGTAGCAACAGGGAGCACCTATCAGCGGTCCCATGCTGGCGACTGCCGAGGCAAGATCGGTGCGGTACGCGGACGAACTCGCAGACCAGTGGTCAGGGGCCTCTCTCTAGAAGATCTCGTCCGAGGCGCACGATGAGTTCGAAAAATGAGGTCGGCAAACCAGGATCTTCGGGAAGAACGTCTGATTGCCAGTCAGCAGGTCGACCGGCGAATCACTCTCGACTCGCGCGTGCGCGTATCTCTCACCGCGCAAGAGACCAACGCCGCACCGCCTGCGCCGTAGGCCGTCTTCTTGAAGCTCGCCTAGCCACCACGGCACGGCTTTCGAAGTCGCCAGACATCCCGAACACGCAAGGCAAGTGGAGGGCGCGGAGTTTGACGGCGTCGACGAAGGCATTTGGCGGGCGGCGCCGAGTCCTTGGAGTTCCTGGAGAGTGGTCCGGCTTCTTCAGCGCCCAGTTGATGTACTCGCAGCAGCTGGGATCAAGGTAGTATCGGCACCGGTCGCACCAGCGTCGGCGATCAGGCACCAGGAGGAGCATCAACCAGGATTCCTCTCCTGAGTGGTAGGTCTGCTCGTCGATTCCAGCCCTCTTTGAATCCAGGCAATTGGACGCGGTTCCGTAGACCGGACTGAGGTCTCATGCTCCGCAACACGCTCCTGACCTTCCACATCCTCTTCGTGGTGGTGTGGCTCGGAGGGGGCCTGTACGACGTGTTCCTCGCACATGAGGCAAAGAAGGCACGGGGAACCGATCTCGAAGTTCCGGTACTTCGGATGAAGATGTACTACGGCCGTGTCGTAGCTCTGGCTACGGTGCTGGTGGCACTAACTGGCGTGGCGATGTCGAGCCTGATCGGATGGGGCTACTTCACGGCACTCTGGCTCGGTGTGAAGCAGGCAATCATGGCTGCTGTAGTTCTTGGAATGATCGGGATCGTGCCAATCATCATTCGTCTGAACCGTGAGCTAGAAAAGCTCCCACCCGGTCCGGGCGTCGCGAGTCAGCGCGTCCGCAAGCTGTCAGGCCGGGCAGACCTCTGCTTCAACCCGATGCGAGTTGGCGCACTAGTCGCGTTGACGGTGGCGGTTTGGAGGCGGACCTAGCGTCCGAAAGATCGTGGGCGTTCTCTGCTCAGGCGAGGCAGACTGCTCGTCCGCCAGAAGGGACTCAGGCACAGCTGCTCGGGGACTTCGCAGGCCGCTCAGAGAATTTCGTCGATCCGAACGAGCGCCCTCAGCCCAAGGGAGTCTCGGAGCCCAGCGGACTTTGTGTCGTCCGCCGAGTTTCCCACAGGGAGCGTGAGCCTGTGCGGAACCGCAGGTCTCGCCGCAGGTCTCCGTTCCTCGTGACAAAACTCTCTCGTCTATACTGGCCCCGTGCAACGCTC
>JAZGCO010000135.1:0-58832 GCA_036476995.1 Gemmatimonadota bacterium | reverse complement strand
CTCTTTCGGCGCGCAGCCCGCACGGGAGTGTGCGGTTTCGACACAGGTCATCCCTGTGGTGAACGCCAAGCGGCACTCTAGCCGGACCCACTACTTTAATCATCTTGTTATATCCTTGGCACTTACGTACATGATCATGATGGCACGGACGTTGCTTTTGCATAGGGCAACGCTCTCCCTTCTATGGGAGTGGGTTCGGCTTCTACGGGAGAAACGATGCGTACACGGACGATGATCCATGATCTGATTTCGATCGGATTTGCAGTGATTGCCCTGGTCGGGGGCAGTATCTTGTCGGCCGCCGCCTCCGCCGCAGAGGCGCAGGGAGCACAGCCGGCTGTGATAGCACCGGATATCGGTTGTCCTGATTCGCCACTGATGGAGCCGATCCACCTGCTACACCTGGACACGCTGCTCTAGAACTGTCTGTCAGGCCGGCTTCCGGGACCCGCGGCGACGCCGCAGGTCCGGTACGCGGGACGCCAGAAGAACCGCCAGAACTACCGCGAAGACCAATGGCTCACGTGTATCCGCCTTTACTTTCCACGTGAAGTGCAGTGCTCCAAGTACAGCAGCTATATAGATTAAACTGTGTAGCTGTCTCCAGCGTCCGCCCAGTCTGCGTATCCATCCTGTCGTCGAAGTACTCGCCAATGAGAGGAGGATGAGCCAGGCCGCGAAGCCGATCGTAATGAACGGGCGTTCCAGAATGTCCTCGGCGATGTACTCCCAGGCAAAGAACTGATCCAGCACCAGATAGTTCAGGAAGTGTAGCGTGACGTAGAAGAAGGCGAAGAGACCGACTAGACGGCGAAGCCGAACGACCCGCTTCCAGCGGGTGAAGCGCCTGATCGGCGTGACGGCCAGAGTGCAGACGAGGAAAGTGAGACCCCACCATCCGGTGGCGAGCTGTATCTCCTCAATGGGATTGGCGCCGAGATCTCCGGTCCAAGCGCGATACGCCAGCCATGCAGCGGGCGAGAGAGCTCCGGCCCACACGAGACACTTGGCAATCAATACGTCCCGCCGCAGCGTCCTCCCCGGCGCTTCAAAAATAACGGCGCAGGTCCATGTCCGTGTACATGCTTGCAACCTGGTCGGCGTATCCGTTGAACATCAGCGTGGGCTGCCGCCTGAACTTGCCGATTCGGCGCTCCCGCGCCTGGCTCCATCTCGGGTGATCCACATTCGGATTCACGTTGGCGAAGAAGCCATACTCTCGCGGCGCCGAAATCATCCAGGCCGAACTGGGCATTTCAGACACGAACCGCATCCTGACGATGGACTTGATGCTCTTGAATCCATATTTCCATGGAACTACCAGGCGCAGCGGCGCGCCGTTTTGGTTGGGCAGGTCGCGCCCGTACACCCCAGTACAGAGGAGCGCAAGCGGGTTCATGGCTTCGTCCAGTCGCAGCCCCTCAACATATGGCCAGTCGAGTACGCGCCGGCGCTGGCCGATCATTTCGGCCGGCCGATGCAGTGTAGTGAACTCCACGAAACGCGCCCGGCTGGTTGGCTGTACGCGGCGAATCAGGTCCGCCAGCGGGAACCCGCGCCATGGGATGACCATGGACCACGCCTCGACACAGCGGAGCCTGTAGATCCGGTCTTCGAGCTTGTGAGGTGCCACGAAGTCATTGAGGTCGTATTCCGCTGGCTTGGCCACCTCCCCCTCGACCGAAATTGTCCACGGCGTGGTGGTCAAGGTCCCTGCGTTACGCGCAGGATCCTTCTTTCCGCTCCCGAATTCGTAGAAATTGTTGTACTGCGTCACGTCCCGGTACGGAGTAAGGGGTTCACCCAGCTCGGACCGAGCACTCGAGAAGTCCTGGGCCTCCTGAGGTGACAACCCCGGAGCGTCCGGCATCGGGCCAGCGCCGTCGGCGAGCGAATCCTGCCCCGGAAGGACGTCACAAGCCGCGAGAACCGACGGACTCAGCGTAGCCGCGGCAGTGAACCGAGCCGCCCGGTCCACGAACCGGCGCCTGGATAGGTACGCGGTCTCCGGAGTCAACTCAGAAGAGCGAACATCCTCGGGCAAACGTTTTTTAATCAGCATGAGCCGTCCTCGGGTTGGCCTTCAATTTGTCCGGAAGGTACAACGCCGAAGGGCCCGAAAAAGATCCCGCGTGGTAGGAGTGGCAGGGGCGGGATTCGAACCCGCGACCTAGGGCTTATGAGTCCCCCGCTCTGACCGACTGAGCTACCCTGCCAGGAGAGAGGCGCCACGTTACCTGTGGCCAGACTACTCGTCAACCGTCGCGGAAGCCGGTGGCTCGTTACCAGAAGGTTTCCTGAACCGATACAGTTCCTCCCCGTCGCGAACGAGGCCGTGCCTTTCGCGCGCGATGCGCTCGATCGAGGCGGGATCCGATTCCAGACTGTCTCCACGTAGCACAAGTGAATCGGTCAGACGGATCAGAGAATCCGCACGCTCGAGGGAACCCGCTTGCTCCCGCTCGAGTCCTCTCATGTCGAGGACGCTGTACACGCCCCCGAACAGGAGATAGTAGCCAGCTGCCAGCCACACGGCCGCCAGCGCACCCCGGAATACGAGTCGCCGCACGCGCTCAGGAGATAGCACTATACACACTCGCACCAGGGTAGCTGGCCCGGCCTCCCAACTCCTCTTCGATACGAAGCAGGCGATTATACTTGGCTACCCGCTCGGACCGGCAGGCCGAACCCGTCTTGATCTGCCCAGCGCCCGTGGCTACCGCCAGGTCCGCGATGAAGGTATCGGCCGTCTCTCCAGACCGGTGCGAGATCACGGAGCTGTACCCTGACCGACTCGCCAGATCGATGGTCTCGAGGGTCTCTGTGACGGTGCCAATCTGATTCAGCTTGATCAGGATGGAGTTGGCAACCCCGGAGGCGATCCCCCGTTCAAGCCGTTGCACGTTCGTCACGAACAGATCGTCACCCACCAGTTGAACTCTGTCCCCGATGGCCTCCGTCAGAAGACGCCATCCTTCCCAGTCATCCTCATCCAAGCCGTCTTCGATGGAGACTATCGGGTAGGCTTCGCTCCACGCTTCGTACATGGCGACAAGGTCGGCCGAACTTTTCTCGCCTCGTTCTCCCTCGCTTTCGAATACGTATGTCTGGGTCTCCGGTCGAAACATCTCTGACGCCGCACAGTCGATGGCCAAGCTGATGTCGGTACCGGGCCGGTACCCCGCGTCACTGATCGATTCCATGATGAAATCGAGCGCCGCCCGGTTAGACGGGAGGTCAGGCGCCACGCCGCCCTCGTCGCCCACAGCTGTGCTCATCCCGGCTCTGGTCAACCGCTCGCGCAGGGCGTGAAATACCTCCGTCCCGGCGCGTAGCCCCTCCGCAAACGTGTCGGCGCCGACAGGTACGACCATGAACTCCTGAATGTCCATGCTATTGCTAGCGTGGGCTCCGCCATTGAGGATATTCATGAGTGGAACCGGGAGCTCACAGTTCTCGGCTGCAACCAGATGAGAGTACAGCGGGACCCGCATCTCCGCGGCCGCCGCTCGAGCCACCGCCATTGAAGCGGCCAGAATCGCGTTCGCGCCGAGGCGACCTTTGTTGGGGGTCCCGTCGAGCTCGATCAGTCGGCGATCGACCTCTTGCTGGTCGGCTGCGTCCAGACCGACCAGAGTATCCCGAATCTCCCCCATTGTGTTCTGAACGGCCTGTAGTACACCTTTTCCGCCATAGCGCTCGGGATCTCCGTCCCGAAGTTCTACCGCCTCATACTTTCCGGTGGAGGCTCCGCTCGGAACGGCAGCTCGGCCACGGACCCCGCCCTGCACAAGGACATCGGCTTCCACGGTCGGATTGCCTCGTGAATCGAGAATCTCGCGGGCCACCACATCGCTAATGTTGCCCATGCGCATCAAGTTGTACGGTACGTGGTAGACTGACAAGACTGTCACTTCAAGAAAACACCCATGGGAGATCATTCATGAAAGAGCTGCTTCAGCGGGCCGGGACGCTTGGTGCCGGTTTTCTCGTCGTACTGGTGCTCGCCGTGTTCCTGTTCGGATTCAACCGGGTCGATGAGTTCGAGGTTTCTGTCAGACGGAATCCTCTCACCGGAAGTGTCGCGTCACAGCCGTTCCGACAGGGACTGTACCACTCCATCCTCAGATCCTGGAGCAACTATTCCGTACGTGAAATCCAGTATCCGTCTCAGGGAGCCTCCGAGCGGCTGGAAGCCCTCACATCGGATCAGTTGCAGATCGGACTGGACGCGGCGTACCGGTACCGGATCAACCCCGACTCCGTCGTACAGATTTACCTCTCGATCGGCGAGCCGGAGCAGGTGCACGCCTTCGTGTACAATACGTACCGCTCTGCTCTGCGCGATGCTGTGGCGGAGGTGAGCGCCGCGAACGTCCTATCGACCGAACGAGCCGGGATCGGAGAGCGAATCAACATTCTCATGGAGACGCGACTTGTGCCGCGTGGCATCTTCGTGACCGACTTTTTCATCCGGGAAATTGAGCCGCCCGCCACGCTTCGCTTGGCCATCGAGGAGAAGCTGGCCCGTGAGCAGCAGGTCCAGAAGGAGGGATTCCAGACGCAGGTGGTCGCCGAGCAGGCCAACCAGCAACGGGCCGAGGCCGAGGGGATCCGGGACGCTCAGGACATCATCGCGGCCAGCCTGACCGGTCCATCTGGTGAGCGGTACCTGTACTGGCGCTACCTGGACGTCTTGGGCGAGGTGGCTCAAGGGCAAAACAATATGATCATCGCCCCGACGGAGGGTGGGATTCCGATCTTCTTCACACCCGACAACAAGTAGGGCTGACGGAACGACTCAGGACATGGTGGCGGGGAACGGTCGATCGCGGGCGGACGAGGCCGGCGGATCGCCGGCCTCGCCCTGGTCCAAGAGACGCTCTACCGCTGCCCGGACCTCGCGCAACAGGGTCTCTCTGTCAGCGGCCGTAAGGCCGGCAGTCTGAATCTGGGGGCCAACCCGCAGACTCACCTTGCCACTGCGAATTCTCGGGCTACCTGCCGCGAGGATGTCTCGACTGCCCAGAATGGCGACCGGTATGATCGGCTCTTGAGTTTCTATGGCCAGCACGAAGGTGCCCCGCCTGAAGTCGCCGAGGGAACCGGTCCGGGACCGCGTGCCTTCAGGATATAGCCCTAGCGATAGGTTGTGCGCCTCCATTCGTCGGCCCGCCTCCCGCATGCTCATCATCGCTGCTTCCCTGTCGCCGCGGTCGACGAACACGTGACCGGCCGCCTTCATCGCCTGTGCCAACACCGGGATTCGGCTCAACTCTTTCTTCGCTACGAATCGAATTGACGCTGGGAGGCTGACCAGGAGGACGAAGGTGTCCAGGTTCGATTCGTGGTTGGACATAAAAACCTGCGGCCGGTCTCTGAGCACATGGCCGAGGCCGTACACCTCGATCCGGGCACCGGCCGCCCACAGCATCGAACGCGACCAGCCGCGGTGGACCCAGTCGTGCAGGCCCTTGGGCGCTCTTACCAGTCCGCCAATCAACGAAACAAACGAGAAGAACGAGGTAGACACCAACGCCATAGTCCAGAAAAGTAGAGTTCGCATCAGACGCTCACTCGGCCCGGAAGTGCTCGTATCCGGCGGCAGGCGCATCCCATTCCAGACCCTCCCCCGTGAGCCAGACAAGGCTGGCGTCGTTGGCTCCCGACTCCATCCGCAGCGATCTCACTTCGCCGACCCTGGTTAGGGATACGCCGTGCTTTCTCAGGGCTTCTTGTCTGAGTGGCTCCACGGTTCCCGGAGCGGCTACCACGAGCAACTCGTAGTCCTCCCCCCCCGAGATAGCCATCCGCCACGCGGCCTCTCTGTCGGCATACTGGGCGAGGGGTTCGGCCAGCGGGAGCGATGCCAGCTGAAATCGGAGCTGTACGCCGGATGCCGCGCTCACGTGACGGGCGTCCCCGGCGAGTCCATCGGACAGATCGATCATCGCGTGAACCGCGGCCTGCTCCGCCAGCCAGCGGGCCAGCTGAATGCGCGGCTGCGGACGCTCAAAGGCTTGCCGGGCCGCCGGGTCCGGCTCCAGGCCATGCTGCCGCGCCTCTATCGCGGCACCTGCCCCACCCACACTCCCGGTGAGCCAGAGCTCGTCGCCGGCCTCGGCACCGGATCTGAGTACGGGCCTGGCCGCATGACCCAGCACAGTGACATCCATGAAGACGCCATGCTGCGAGGCCGATAGATCTCCTCCAAGCAACCGGGTATCCAGCGCATCCAGGCATTCCCGGACTCCGGCGGCCAGCTCTTCGAGCACCCGGCCGTCCAGCTCAGGAGGCAGGGAGAGCGAGATAAGGCAACCCAGCGGCGCGGCCGCCATCGCGGCCAGATCGCTGAATGCCGTGGCCGCGGCCCTGTACCCGATCTGCTCCCAGGTCAACCAGGCTCGCTCGAAGTGAATTCCCTCTACCGTCTGGTCAGAACTCACGACCAGACGCTCGCCCGGAGGGACGGAGAGGACGGCGGCATCATCGCCGGGGCCGCCTCCGGTTTCGGGCGCGTCCCGGCCGGCGTTGGCTACCCCGACAAATACATCAATCCTTCCGAACTCTGCAGTCACGGCGACATCGTGATCCGGTACGCACCGGCTGGCAAGGCCAACCACGCGGCCTCGGAGTCTACGGGCAGGATGGAACGGACCCCCCGGAACCCGGCCCCCTGGGGCAGATCTCCGGCGGCGAAACTCAGGCGTCTCACGGCTCCTCCGGCAGGCTGCCAACGCACGACGCCCTCCGGGCTGCCGGCCCAGACGGCACCGCCCGCGGCCGTGATCGCCGTGACCGGTCCTCCCACTCTCCCGATCGCCTCGACCCGGCTCCACTCCTGACCGAGACTCCAGACCCAGACCTCGTCGTCCAGGCCTGCATAGACCGAGTCACCAAGTGCGGCGAGCGCGCCCACGGGGCGCCGGAGAGCCCCGTTTCCTCGGACCCGGGACGGTCCGCGCCGGGTCTCCGGCGCGCCCGAGAGCGACGAGACCTCCAGAGTGAAGAGGCCGGCCCGGGTTCCGAACCATACGCGCGGCCCGAACTGTAGCACAGCGAGTATTTCCTCCCCGTCAAGCAGAATAGGACCGGCCGCCTCTCCTGAGGAAGTAAGGATCACGGCCCCCCTACGCGTGCCAACCCAGAGACCGAATTCCGCGTCCGGGGTGTTTGCATGGGCCAGAGCCGTGACGCGTTCGGATGGCAAAGCATCAGCCCCCACCCGTCGCCAGCTGCTCTCTCTGCCAAGAAACGAGTAGAGCCCCTCGCTACTGCCGACCCACAGGGCCGGGCCGGAGCGCTGGTCGGTAAGCACCACGTTGGCGCCGCGCGGAGCCGCTCTCACCGAGTCGGAATCCCACACAGACCAGCGCTGCAGATCGGGGTCGGTGCGGGCCACAGCGTAGCGGCCTCTCCGTGGCCTGGCGGGGACAAACCAGAGATCGCCGGCGATCTGCGCGATCCCTGCGGAGCCCTCGCCTACGGGGCCGAAAGTCACGGTCCGCCAGCGGCGCGAAGACCGGTCGTATTCCACCACCGCGGCCCCGTCAGTCGCGACCCAGAACAGGGAGGGATCCCGGGTGGGCAACACGTCGCTGATCGCGAAGCGGCGCCCTCCCGAAGTCTGCGAAAGGAAGGCGCGGACCGACTGAAACCCCGGGTCGTCCAACAGTTCCTGCCGGCGGCGAAGGTGGGCGCTGCTCTGAATGGCGGCGGCCGCCTCGCTGGCCGATGCCGGGAGCGAACGGCGGGAGAACGCGTCATACCGGAACCAGCCGCTCTGGGATCGGAGCAGCAGATCGGTGCCCCCGGTACCGGGCACGATGGCGCCCACCACTTGCGCCATGGCCTGCCGGTCGCGTATCCGCCCGTCGCGGGCGTCGAGCTGGAGTAGCTCCCGGTCTCGACTGGCTATCCACAGCGAACCGTCCCGTGGGTCGTAGGCCATGGCGCTCACGGGAACCTCAGGATAGCCGTCCTCCAGCGTCAGAGGAAGCTCGAACCGTCCCCTGAGCTCATCGTAAATTACCAGGCCACCATCTGTAGCGGCGAACAGGCGATCAGAGCTCCTGGCCAGGGCGCGGACGACGCTGAAATCGCTGATGAGTACCCGGTCTTCCGGGCGCCAGCCGGAACCGCCGATCTGGGCGTGGGCGGGGCCACACGCGACGGCCATGCCGACGACGACGAGCGCGACGGCCGCCCATATGCTAGGCCGGTAGATCACCGATCTGCGGAAGGGCAAAGAGTACAGGTCCACTGCTCTCTCCTTCGAGGTTCGCAACGGCGGCCCGGGCGGCCGGAAGGTTGTCGGGAAGGTCTTCAGCCGTGTGTCCCACCGCAGGACCCTGGCCGGCCGCCAAGCCGGTGAGGAGTAGCGCACCCGCCGCGGCGGCATGGCCGGCAAGGCCGCTAGCCAGCAGGGCACCGGTCAGACCCGCCACCACGTCCCCCGTTCCTCCGGCGGCCAGAGCCGGACCCCGGGTCGTAGCCACATACAGCGGCTCGCCGGGAGCAGCCACAACGGTCGGTTCACCTTTGAGCATCAAAGTACAACCGAATTCCCGGCTCGCTTCGGCAGCCGCAGCGAACGGGTCTCCCAGGATACCATCGATCGGACGGCCCAGTATTCGCGCCATTTCGCCCGGGTGCGGAGTCAGGACGGCCGTGGCCGGAATGTGGCCAGACAGCTCGTCTGCGGCACCCTCCCAGACGCTCAGGCCGTCCGCGTCGAGTACAACGGGACGGGCTCCCGCTGACGAGAGCGCTAGCTCAGTGAGCCGCCTCGCTTCCGCGTCCCGGCCCAAGCCCGGACCCGCAACGATGACGTGCGCCCATTCCAGGGCGTTCGCCAGTTCTTTCTCGTCGGCCCACGAGGCGAAAACCGCGCCGGGAACACACTTCTGAATGATCTCTCGGTTCGCCGGATGGCTGACCACCCGGACTACGCCGGCGCCTCCGCGCAAGGCGGCCCGGGCGGCCAGTACCGCGGCGCCCGCCATGCCCTCGCAGCCGGCGACTAGCGCCACGTATCCGGCGTCCCTCTTGCTTCGGCGGGACGCGTCCTCCGGGAGTCGGTCACGGAGCCAGCGGCCGGTGATCGCCACTGCCCCCAATGACGGAGGAGGAGGAAAACCAATCTCAACGGCCACTACGTCTCCTGCAGCCTCTCTGCCCGGCGGGCGCAGGACACCCAGCTTCGGCCAACCGAGGCAGATGGTCAGGTCGGCGCGCACGCACGCTCCCGGCACCTCACCGGTGGACGCGTTCATGCCGCTCGGCACATCCACGGATACTACTGGCACACCCAGCGCGTTAACGGCAGCAATGGCTGCCGACGCCTCATCTCGCGGGGCATCCCGCAGGCCGGTGCCCAGAACACCGTCCAGGAGCGCCGCGCAGCCCGCCGCTTTCGAGAGCTCGGTGACCGGTCTCAGTGGGATAGCCCAGCCGGCCAGTACATCGGGATCGGGTGCTCGTGGCCCGGCCTGGAAGGCAAGCGTCGTTCGACCCCATGCGTGGAGAGTCCGAAGCGCCACGAGAGCGTCTGCGCCGTTGTGGCCGGAGCCGGCTATCGCGGCAAGCGGTCCATGAGGAAAGATCTGCTGGACGAGATGTGCGACCTCCCGGCCGGCCGACTCGATGAGAGCCCTTTCCGAAGTATTGCCGCTGGATATGGCCTCGGAGTCGAGAGCCGCCATTTCCGGCGCGGTTGGCAACCAGACTTGAGAGGCGGAAATTCGCCACCACTCAGATTTGGAAAGGTCGGCAAGTCCCGGCACGGTGAGTCAGTCTAAACCTACTTGTACGACTGGTTGATGTCTCGCCCGTAACTGATCTCTCCGTTATCAATCCGGATGTTGTAGCCGCAGTCCGGACTCGAGCATACCCACGCCTTGTAGCGTATGGAAGCGCCGTCCCGTCCATAGTCAGACAACGGAAGCAATAATCCGACATCACATCGCAAGCACTTCGGAAACCGTGCTGAGTCCACTTTCACCCCTCCCCGCAGTCCGTGGCCGCTACTACGCCCCGCAGCCACAATCGGTTATCGCACATCATTGACAATATACTGAGAAGATCCGGATCCCTTGGATCTCCTTCGGTTACCCCGCCTGACCGGCGTAGAGGCTCAGCGGCCCCAGGGATACTCGAGTTCGAACACCTGTTCAAACGAAAACAGCTCCTCGAAGTCCTCTCGGGTGTCGCCTTCCTGCTTGTCCAACACGCCGTGCTCGATCAGAAGAAATACGACTTCGCCCAGATCAGCCGTTGAAGCGATTCCCCAGTATTCCAGAACGGCGCGGGCGAGCGGCCCGTACCGATCCAAGGCCAGATCGCGCAGTGACTCCGCCAGCTCGGCTCCTGAGAGATGGCGCGGCCTGTCAAGTGATTGAAGCCGCCAGTGCAGCGCTTCGAGCACGAACAGGTACGCGGGCTCAGCATACTTTGGATATCTCCTCCGCAGCTGTTCCAGCGTGTTACCCAGTTCAGGCGAATTTCCGTCACTCATGCACTCTCCAAGGTGTCACCGCTGCAGCTACCGTCTTAGGCCGCAAAACGCCCGTGAATCTAGATTCCCGCCCCATACCGTCAAGGGCCGACCGATACCAACGCGGTTTCGCCGCTCTCGCGCACCTCAATTCGACCCGCCGTACCGTCAGCGAGCCTCTCACGCAGGGCCTCCCACCCTGCCACCGGTACGGCGACCTCAATGTGTACTCGGTCATCGTAGCTCGTCGATCGGACGATGGCCCTTGCTCCGGCCAGGGCTCGGGTCACGAACCCCGTATCCGGATGCGCATACGAAATATGCAGGATACGAGCCAGTTCCACCTGACGGGCTGATACGGTGGCCAGTGCGGCACGGGCGGCGTCGCCATAGGCGCGCGCAAGCTCGCCAGTACCCAGCTTCGTTCCGCGGAAGTACCGCGTCACAACCAGCACCACATTTACGAGATCCGCGCTTTCCAGTGCGGACAGGATGGGCCGGCCCGCGGTGCCTGCCGGCTCGCCGTCGTCGTCCGATCTGGATTCCCCGGAGGCCAATCGCGCGGCGAATACGTGATGCGTTGCGTCGTGACAGGCCCGGCGCTCAGCGGCCCGCACGGCCAGGGCCTGGTCAAAATCAGTGATTGACGCCGCGAGGGCGAGAAATCTCGAACCCCTGACTCGACACTCGGCACGGCCAGGTACCGCTGGAATTCGCACCTCGATGAGCCGGCGGCTGAGGCTCAGGGAGTGCCGTTGGCCGGCGCGGGGACGGCCCGGGACTCGGCGGCGCGCAGGGGAAAGGCAATGGCCAGCTCCGCCACCTCCGTTCCTACGGCCGCCAGAGCACTGTCGCCGGCATCCGGGCGGAGAGCACGGTGGATTAGATCGCCGATTCGCCGCATGTCCTCCGGACCCATCCCCCGCGTGGTGAGCGCCGGAGTCCCCAGCCGGATCCCGGAGGTCACGAACGGAGACCGGGTCTCAAACGGCACCGTGTTCTTGTTCACGGTGATTCCGGCTACCCCCAGGCGCTCCTCTGCCTCTTTGCCGGTCAGGGCAGTGGTGCGCAGGTCGACCAGGAGCAGGTGAGTGTCCGTCCCGCCTGACACCAGCATGTATCCGTGCCCCGCGAGACGCTCGCCGAGGGTCCTGGCGTTCTCAATGACACACTTCGAATACGCCACGAATTCTGGCGTTTGCGCCTCATGGAGGGCGACCGCCTTTGCGGCGATCACGTGCATCAGAGGACCGCCCTGGATGCCTGGAAACACCACCTTGTCGATCGTGCGGGCGTGCTCCTCGCGGGCCAGAATGAGCCCGCCACGCGGCCCGCGTAGAGTCTTATGTGTCGTGGTCGTCACCACATCGGCATGCGGTACCGGCGACACGTGTAGACCCGCCGCCACCAGCCCGGCGATGTGCGCCATATCGACCATCAGCCGAGAACCGCACGATGTTGCAATTTCGGCCAACTCGGCGAAGGGCAATTCACGCGGATACGCACTCGCGCCGGCCACGATGAGCGCCGGCTTCTCAGACCGGGCAAGGCCAGCAAGTGCGTCGAGGTCCAAGCGATGATCCTCGGCTCGGACACCGTACGAATGAACCGAGTACATCTGCCCGCTGAAGTTCACCGGGGAACCGTGGGTAAGGTGTCCGCCGTGGGACAGATCCATTCCCAGAACCGTGTCCCCCGGTTCGATCAGGGCGAAATAAGCGGCCATGTTGGCCTGAGAGCCGCTGTGTGGCTGGACGTTGGCATGCTCCGCGCCGAACAATTGCTTGGCCCGCTCGCGCGCCAGATCCTCCACCCGGTCCACGACCTCGCAGCCACCGTAGTAGCGCTTGCCAGGATATCCTTCAGCGTACTTGTTGGTAAGAACCGAACCCAGAGCAGCGAGCACGGCGCCCGAAACGAAGTTCTCACTGGCGATCAACTCGAGGCCAACTCTCTGGCGTTCCTGCTCGGCTTCAATCGCAGCAAAAACGGCCGGATCGACCCCTTCCAGAGGCGGGTCCTCGGCGGGTATGAGGGTCACACCCAAGAGCTGTGAAGCTTGGCAACGCGCTCTACACGGCGTAGCGCCACCTGGTCAGCCGCCTCCGCATTCGTGATTCCTCGCTCGGCGGCCAACTCGAAGATCTGTAGCATCGTGGCGTAAATCTCGCCGGCTTTGCGTTTTGATCGGTCGAGGGACCAACCCGCCAGCTCGGAATACACGTTGATGAGGCCGCCCGCGTTAATGACGTAGTCCGGGGCGTAGAGAATGCCGGCATCCTTGAGCTGCTGAGCGTGTTCGAGCTTGGCCAGCTGGTTGTTGGCGGCCCCGGCCACGATTTGCACTCTCAGTTTCGGAATCGTGTCGTCGTTCAGCACAGCCCCCAGAGCGCACGGGGCGAAGATGTCTACATCGGCCTCGTACACATCGTCCGCGTCGATCGCCGTGGCCCCGAAGTCTTCGACTACCCTGCCGACTTTGGCCTCGTCAATGTCAGCGATGAAGACTTTCGCGCCGTCCCCCGCGAGCAGCCCACACAGATAATACCCGACGTGGCCTGCACCCTGAACCATCACGGAACGTCCGTTCAGATCGTCGCTGCCGTAGCGGCGAGCCGCGCTGGCCTGGACGCCCCGATAGGTCCCGTAGGCCGTCACCGGCGAGGGATCTCCGGACTTCCCGGCCATGCCCACAACGTGATCGGTCTCCATGTGAACGAAGTCCATGTCTTCCACGCTCGTGCCTACATCCTCGGCTGTTATGTAGCGGCCGCCGAGAGTCTCTACGGCGCGCCCGTGCGCACGCATGATGAGCTCTCGCTGAGCTATCTTGGGGTCACCGATGATCACCGATTTTCCGCCACCCAGATTCAGGCCCGCCACGGCGGCTTTGTACGTCATCCCGCGCGACAGCCGCAGCACGTCCACCAGCGCGGCTCGATCCGACTGATAATTCCAGAAACGCGTTCCGCCGAGCGCCGGCCCCAGGTTCGTATTGTGGATGGCGATGATTCCCTTGTAGCCGCTCGTCGGCTCCCGGGTAAACAGCACCTGCTCGTGGCCGCGCTTTCCGATCAGGTCGAATAGCTCGGGCTCGGCCGCCATAATTTCGCCGATTTCGTCGGGCACCTTGGTCGCTGACTGACTCACCGGTCGGTTCCCCTCTCCATATATAGTTCGCGAGCAATGATCATACGGTGGATTTCGCTCGTTCCTTCATAAATCTCGGTCACCTTGGCATCCCGAAACAACCTCTCCACCGGATACTCGCGGCTGTACCCGTAACCGCCGAAGATCTGAACCGCGTCACGCGTGACGCTCATGGCAGTTTCCGACGCGTGTAACTTAGCCATGCTGGACAGCTTACGCTTTCTCGGCTCATTTGACATGTAGGCGTTTGCAGCCCGGTACAGTAGCCCCCGCGCCGCTTCCAGACGAACCGCCATATCCGCGAGCTTGAACTGAATCCCCTGGAATCGCTGGATGGCCTCGCCGAACTGGTGACGCTCTGATGCATAATCCAGCGAATGATCCAGAGCGGCCTCGGCAATGCCTGTCGCCTGCGCTGCTATCCCAAGGCGCCCACCCTCAAGCGCCTCCAGCGCGTAACTGAAGCCGCGGTCGGGCTCGCCGATCACATGCTCCGGGCCCAGAACCATGTCGTTTAGGTTGAGGGCTACGGTCTCCGAACCGCGCAGACCCAGTTTCCGTTCCTTCTTGCCTGCTGTTAACCCTGGAGTGTCGCGCGGCACGATGAACGCGCCAATGCCTCTTGTTCCCCGCCGCTCACTCGGCGAATCCGTTCTTGCCAGCAGCAGAACGAGGTCGGCAGAGGCACCGTTGGTCACCCAGAGTTTTGTACCGTTGATCCGCCAGTTGTCCCCTTCGCGCACAGCCTGAGCCTTCAAGGCCGCGGCATCACTGCCCGAACCGGCCTCCGACAGAGCGAACGCACCCAGCATCTCGCCACGCGCCAACGGCCGTAGCCAGCGGTCCTTCTGCTCCTCTGTTCCGTACCTGAGAAGCGTCTGTGTGGGCAGGGAGTTGTGAACACTCATCGAGACGGCGACGGCCGCATCTCCCCAGGCAATTTCCTCAAGTGCATAGAGGTAAGTCAGCATATCCAATCCGAGACCGTCGTACTCGGGCGGGACTAGCATGCCTAGAAATCCGAGTTCTCCCAGACCATCTACAGGTGTCCGGTCGAATCTGTCCTCGTTTTCCTCTCGAGCTTCAATCCCCGGACGAATTTCTTCTGCGGCATAAGTGTGGGCCAGCTCGCAGATCTGGCGCTGCTCCTCCGTGAGGCTCGTACCGGCGTACGATCTACGCATACTCGTAGAATCCACGGCCGCTCTTTCGGCCCAGGCGGCCGGCGGCCACATACTTGGCGAGCAAGGGACAGGGACGATACTTGTCTTCCCCGAGATCGCGGTGGAGCACCTGGCAGATCGCCAGACAGATGTCCAAGCCAATGAGATCAGCCAGTGCCAACGGACCCATCGGATGATTCATGCCCAGCTTCATCACCGTATCGATCGCCTCGGGCTCGGCCACTCCTTCCATCAGACAGAACACCGCTTCGTTGATCATCGGCATGAGGATTCGGTTCGACACGAATCCCGGGAAGTCGTTCACCTCCACCGGAGTCTTACCGATTCGGCTGCACATACCAAGTGTGAACGAAGTCACGTCGTCCGACGTATCCAGTCCCCGAATGACTTCCACAAGCGTCATTACAGGCACCGGGTTCATAAAGTGCATTCCGATGAAGTTTTCCGGACGGGAGAGACCCGACCCAAGCTCCGTAATCGATATCGAACTCGTGTTCGAGGCCAGCACCGCCTGCGCGTCACATATACCGTCCAGCTCGGCCAGGATGCCGCGCTTCAGGTCCATGTTCTCGGAAACCGCCTCTACCACCAGGTCTGCCTCAGAAACCGAGGCCAGTTCGACCGACGTGGCTACGCGGGACAGCGTGTCCGCGGCCGCAGCTTCATCGATTCGTCCTTTGGTTACCTGGCGCGCAAGATTTCGCTCTATCGTCTCGCGGGCATTAGTGAGCGCGGCATCAACCGCGTCCACGAGAAGAACCTGGAGACCAGCTTGAGCGAAGACATGCGCGATACCGTTGCCCATGGTCCCCGCCCCGATCACTCCGACCGAGCTAGCCTGCTCGGCCTTCACTGCGTGAGCCAGGACCGCTGCATGGGTGTCCGGAGGCCGCTCCCGAGAAGTAGGACGAACGCCACTTTGAGGACATCTCCGACTACAAACGGCGCGACGTGGGACGCGAACGAAACCGGAGTGCTCATCACGAGCTGCAGCCACGCGATACCCATCAGATGAATCACCGTGACTCCAAGCGCCAGCATGGCCAGCCGCACCGGCAACCGCCAATGGCTACGGTAACCGAGGCCGGCCACGGCAGCCGCGACCGGAAAGGCCGCCAGGTAGCCACCCGTGGGTCCGAGCAGGTATGCGGCCCCGCCCCCGGCCGCGAACACAGGGAAACCGACCGCCCCAATCGCCAGATATGTGATCTGGCTGGCGAACCCTAGCCGGGGTCCGAGCAGGTACCCCGACAGAAGCACCGCAACTACCTGAAGTGTCAACGGTACTGGCAGTACGGCGATGGGGACCGCTAGCCGTGCGGCTATGGCGGTCAGAACCGCGAAGGCGAAAACAGCGATGACGCGCCGGCCGATCGCGGAATCGGAGATCCGGCTAATCGCCGAATTCAGCGAAGCCGCTCCGGCCTCGTTCACTTCCAGTTGTTCGTGAGTGCTCATGTTCGCTCCACGCTCATGGCTACCGCGTTTCCTCCGCCCAGGCAGAGTGTCGCCAGACCCTTCTCGATTCCCCGGTCCCTCATCGCATAAACAAGCGTGGTCAGGATCTTCGCCCCCGACGCTCCGAGGGGATGGCCCAAGGCTATCGCGCCGCCCCGAACATTGACCCGATCCAGATCCATGTCCAGTTCTCGGGCGTCTGCCAGGGCCTGCACGGCGAACGCCTCATTCACCTCCACGAGCCCGTAGTCGTCAATCGTGGTGCCTTCTTTTTTCATGAGCTTTCGGACTGCCGCGATCGGCGCGAAGAAGAGATCCTGCGGCGCCGTAGCGCCAACCGAATATGCTGAGATCCGCGCGAGCACGTCCAGGCCGTGAGCCCTGGCGTACGCTTCCGACGTTACAAGAGTGGCCGCCGCCCCATCGTTGAGGCCGGCTGCGTTGCCAGCCGTCACCGAAGCTTCAGTAACCTCCGGCGGAGCATCCCCGGCGAAGGCCGGCCGGAGCCGGCTCAGCGCCTCGAGCGAGGAATCGCGGCGCGGCGGCTCATCCGTGTCCACCCGAACCGTACCCTTTCGGCCGGGTACTTCAACCGGAACGATTTCATTCTCAAAATCGCCGGCGTCGATCGCGGCGATCGCCTTCTGATGGCTGCGCAACGCGAACTCGTCCTGCTCCTCCCGCGTGATGCCGGCCTTGTATGCCGTGTATTCCGCGTGCCCACCCATGTGACACTCGCCGAACGAGCACCACAGGCCGTCATGCACCAGACCGTCCACTATCGGACGGTCGCCGAGCTTGATCCCCTGACGATACTCGCGCAGGAGGTGAGGCGCGTTGGACATGGATTCCATTCCGCCCGCGACCACCACCTGATTGTCGCCTGCCCGGATCGACTGGGCTGCGAGCATTACGGCCTTCAGGCCTGAGCCGCACACCTTGTTGATCGTGAGGGCCGGAGTCGTGGGAGGCAGGCCCGCTCCTAGCGCAGCTTGCCGAGCCGGCGCCTGGCCCACTCCAGCCTGGATAACATTGCCCATGATGACGTCTTCCACGTCCGCCGGATCCACCCCCGACCGCTCGACCGCAGCCCGAATGGCTATGGCGCCCAGCTCGGGGGCTCTCAGAGGCGCCAGGGCTCCGAGAAGGCGGCCGGTCGGTAGTCGCGCTGCCGCGACGAGCACGGCTGTTTCTTGGACGTTGCTCAATCCAGCCACTCGCCACATCCTTCTGTGCGCCGGGTGTCGATGATTCCTACTACCTTCCACTCTTCTCCGATCTTCCCGATCTGGAACGTGTTCACGCCGCAGTGGGAGACCTCTCCCTTGAAGTTGAAGACGTATGGCATCGCGGCTGTAACCAGATTGTCGTAGGCGCGGAGCTCTGTCTCACCGACTTGCTCGTCCCAATCCCCGTGGGCCGCTCCGCCGACACCCTGCACGAAACCCTCGATCTCGCCGTACTGCACACCGGCTACCCCTTCGCCGTTCGAGAAGGAACTGGCAATCTGTACATCAGAGTGAAACGCCGCCCGCACCGCCGCACTGTCGGCTGCCCGCATCGCATCGAACAGACCCGTGATGACCTCCATCGCGGCCGCCTTTGCCTCTTCTTCCTCCGCCCACTGCGCATTCGCCGGAACTGCCCCCAGACCCGCCAAAACGGTCACGGCCAGGGCGGTAAGAATCGTTCTTCGCATCTGTACTTTTCTCCTAGTTTCTCAGCTGCGGTAAGCCGTCGTCACGCACCGCATCCAGTAGAACACATCCATCGCCTGCCTCAGAAACCCCTGCCCTCCCCCAGGCGATGTGTGGATCGTGCTCGAAACCGAGCAGCCAGCCCTCTGCTGCTGCCCGACCGAGCCACTCCCTCTTGTTTTCCAGCGTGACCAGCGGCTCCACATCATATCCCATGATCCACGGCAGTGGCATGTGAGCTGCCGTAGGAACTAGATCCGCCATGTAGAGCAGAGTTTCTCCACCAAGCTCGATTCGTACCACCTGGTGGTGCGGCGTGTGTCCGGCCGCGCGGTGAGCCCAGACTCCGGGGACGACCTCCGTGTCCTCGTCCAGAAAATCCACGCGGCCGGCATCGACCAGCGGGGAAAAATTGGCCGGGAAGTAGCTCGCTCGCACCCGCGGATTGTCGGATTGGGCGTACCTCCACTCGCCTCGCCGGATTACGTACCTGGCGTTGGGAAACGCTGGGACTATCCGTCCGTCCGGATCCTTCCGCGTGTTCCCGCCCGCATGGTCGAAGTGGAGGTGAGTGTTCAGAACGACATCCACTTCCTCCGGCTCGACCCCCGCCTGTCGCAGCGAGTCTTCCAGCTTGGTCGGCTTCCCGGTATTTTCGACTCCGTACAGGCTGTGGAATTCTTGGCTCTCCTTGTTGCCCAGTCCGGTGTCCACAAGTACGGTCGTGTCACTCGTCTGCACTAACAGACAGCGCATGGCAAGCGGAATCCGGTTGAGCTCATCAGACGAAGTACGGCGGCTCCACAGCGGTTTCGGGACCACCCCGAACATGGCACCCCCATCGAGCCGCAGCGTGCCGGCGTCCAGCGTTGTCACCTGCAGATTGGAACCGGCTAGAACCATCATTTGCCGGGGGTACGTTCCGCCTGGCGCCTGCCGGACGGCCTCCCGGCCAACCAGAGCTGCAGCTGCTCCCACGTTTCCACTTCCGCCCGGCTGGCTTCCTCGAGCAGCCGGATGAGTACCCGGGCGGTAGCCAGTGCGTCTCCGCCGGCTCGGTGCCGCCCCCGCACCGGGACTCCGAAGTAGTCTGCCACCGACTCCAGGCCGCGGCGGCGGAGTCCCGGAACCGCCCTGCGGGTCAGGCGGACCGTGCAAAGCCGGGGGCCGACTGGAAGGAGGGTGCTGGCCCGGCGCATTTCTTCGGCTACGAAGCGCCAGTCGAACCCCGCGTTGTGGGCCACGAACACCTTGCCCTCCAGACACTTGCGCACCCGGCCCGCGATCTCTGAGAAGGTGGGAGCGGTCGCCAGCATGTCAGCCGTAATCCCGGTGAGCCGAGAAACGAACGGAGAAATGACGCGGCCCGGATTTACCAGACTGGAGAACTCGCCTACCACCCGGCCGCCACGGACCTGGATCGCCGCAAACTCGACCACTCGATCCCCGCGCCATGGAGTACCCCCGGTGGTCTCCACATCTACAACGGCGAATTCGAGCGAAGACAGCGCAGCCGCGGATAGCGAATCGTCGGCGGGCGAGACGACGGCCAGACGCCAGACGCCCGCTCCGTCTACCGAAACGCGCCCGTCAGAGCCCAGAAGATCATACACGAGCCGCGCTGCCAGGCCGGGTGGTGCGCTCCGCAGTCCCAGGACGTCGCGTGCCAGGGACGGAGTGGATCGGGGACCGGACTCGATCGCTGCCAGGGCCCGCTCGACAAGGGACGACCCCGACTCGAACCCGAGGCCAAGCTGTTTCAGGCCCACTCGTCTCGTTCCACCGGTAACGTCATACAACGGGGACCTCCCCCTCCACGCACGAGTTCACCGCCGTTGAACGTGATCGCGAACAGCTCGTCCTCAGCAGGTTTGACCGTTCCGGCACGGAGCTCGTCTCCCGCGATGATGCGGAAACCACCTTCCCGGGCCAGTGCTGACAGCGTGTGCTCGTTGCGTCCGTAGGAGAGAACCTGTCCCGGCCCCACGCAAAAGAAATTGCAGCCACTTCCCCACTGCTCGCGCTCCTGCATCGTCCGAGATTCCCCCCCGCAGAAGATCGGCGTGAGCGGAAACGACAAATCCCGAAGTGCCCTGAATAAATCGGCCGGCTGGGTCAACGAGTCGGCGCCGCGACTCAGGTGGAGCACCGGAAGCTGCGAGGGCCCGATAAAGAAAGGCGGAAAAACGCAGCATTGGCCTGGACCCACCATGGTCACGATCATGTCCAGGTGGATCGAGGAGCGGTGGGGGGGCATGAGCACGATCACGATGTCACGCACACCGCCGCGCTCGAACACGACCGCCGCCAAGGCGTCGATTCCGGCGGCGCTCGTGCGTTCCGACAGGCCTACCAGGAGAAGGTCCTCCCGCAGCATGTGAACATCGCCACCCTCGATACGAGTGTTGAGTCGCCTATCGCTGGCGCCGTCAAACACGATCCCGGCGCTGGACAGCTCAGGATGGAATGAGAAGATCGCCCGCATGAGCACCATTTCGGTCCAACGCACCTCATGGCGCATCGCCGCGATCATCACGTGACTGCCGACGACCGCCGCTGAATCGCGCGTAAAGAAGAGATTGGGCTGTGGCGGGAGCGAATAGGATGGTTCGTTGACGAGAGCGGCCAGCGCCCCGACGCTCGTTTTCTCACCTTCGATCAGTAAGCGGGCCAAATCGTCTGACGCGGCACTCTCCGATCTCGCCCGGATCTCGGACCCGCAGCGAGCCGTAATGTAGTTGCGGGCCTCCGGAATCTCTAGCACATCCCGCAGCAGATCTGCCGTCTCATACACGTGCGCGAAGTGGCGGAGGATATCTACGAAAGCCGCATGTTGGCGCTGCGCCAGCTGAAGATCCAGAAGATCATCGAACAGATAGTCATGCCGGTTGCTGGGCGCCACTCGCGCCAGTTCCGGACCCGGCGTGTGACAGATGACGCGGCGCAGGCGGCCGATCTCGCTGGTCACTCGCAGTGAGGACTCAGTCCCGCGGTCAGGTGCGGACTCCACTAGGCCCGGCCTCCGTTCGCCCTCGACGAAAGAGCAAAACTGAGCGCTTCGAGTTCCAGCGCGACGTCCATTGTTCGCACGGATACCTCCTCGCTCACCTCGAGACCGACTGGCGCAAAATTGAGGATGCCGCGGACGCCTGCCTGTTCGAGAAGACGAGCGGTGTCCTGAGCAGCTTCCGGTGGCGTGGCGATAATCGCCACCTCCACGCCACGAGCACGAACGACTTCATTAAGGTCGGAAACCGGAAACACTCTGACTCCAAACAGGTTAGATCCGATCTTGTCGGTGTCGGTATCGAAGGCGGCCACAACGTCGAAGCCACGATCCGCCAGGTCGCTGTATCCCAGAAGTGCGGTGCCGATCTTGCCGGCCCCGACCAGCACCACACACCACTTCTTCTCGAGTCCCAGGATGCGCTCAAGGGTTCGCTCGAGTTCCGGGACGGGATATCCACGCCCGCGTTGGCCGAAGGATCCGAAAACGCTGAGATCTTTCCGTACCTGAGCCGCCGTGGTCCCACTGCGGGCTGCTAGTTCCTGGCTGGACACGACTTCTTCCCGCTGCGTCGTCAGATCACGAAGCAGCCGGAGATATCGCGACAGCCGGCGAACGGTGGATTCCGAGATTCGTCGTGTGGTCATTGAACCGGCTTGTGAAAGGCTTCACAAGAAGATACCCCGGCAAGCCCGGTATCTCAACCGGACGAATGACCCTCCAAGAGGCCCGCCAAACGGCGGAAATCGGCCGGACTCAGCTCTTCGGGACGGCTGCCGGGATCGATGCCCATGCTCACCAATACGGCGGTGCTGTCAGCCGCCGACAACAGGTACTCGGGTGCGGTTCGGAGGATCTTCTGCATCTGTTTTCGGCGCCTACCGAACGCCGTTCTGGTCAGGCGCCTGAGGGCCTCGGCTGACTCAGCGTCTACACTGGTTGGGTCGGGATCCAGGACCACGGCGGCCGAGTCCACCCGGGGCACGGGTCGAAACGCCTGACGGCCGACTCCGAACGCCAATCGGGCCCGGCCCCTCGACTGCACGCCCACGCTGAGGGCTCCGTACGCGCGGCTTCCCGGCGCGGCAACGATCCTCTCAGCCACCTCTTTCTGAACCAGCACGACGATCCTGCGTGGCACCGGCACGAGTTCGAGGAACCGGAACAGAAGCGGAGAGGTGATGGAATACGGCAAGTTGGAGATAAGTCGGAACGGGTGCCGGCCGTGCATTAGGGCTGCCAGGTCTGTCCGCCGAGCATCCGCGTGTTCGATCGTAACCCGTGAATCAGAATCCCAACGCGACCTCAGAACGTCTACCAGCCGGTCATCTTTCTCGACCAGACACAGGTGCGAGACATCCTCGACCAGAAGTTCTGACAGTTCACCGTGTCCCGGTCCCACCTCCAGCACCGAGTCGCCTGGCTCGATACCCAGCTCCGCAACGAGTTTGCGGCGCAGGTTGGGGTCCATGAGAAAGTTCTGACTCAGCGACCGTTTGGCTCTGAGCACGTCTACTTTATGATCAAGGCGGTGCGATCATCCGAGATCCGCGCGTCGGGCGGGCACGCCAGGTCAAACACCGTGTTTAGAATCGCGGCTGCGTCGGCGTATGCCCGGCCACGCACCGCCTGCACGAGGCGTTCATCGGACCACTGGTTCTCCGCCCGGTCGCATTCGGTCAGCCCGTCCGTGAACAGGAGCAGGATATCCTCGCCGGAGCTCCATTTCGTGTCTGCCTGGGCGTACGAATCGAATTCCGCGATTCCCAGAGGTGGATTCAGAGCGTTCAACCTCTCGTCATCGGCCGGGCCTACCCGGAACGCATGTGGATGACCAGCGTTAGCGAACTGGAGAGTGCCAGCAGCCGCGTCCAGGACACCGTAGAAGACGGTCATGTACATCTCGGTAGACTCCAGTTTGCGGACGAGCAGGCGGTGGATGGCCCGAAGAACCTCCCCGGGCTCGACCGTGCGGGTCGCGACCAGAGGGGCCGCACTCATCATCAGGGCCATGATCAGGCCGGCCGAATATCCGTGCGACGAAACGTCGCCAAGCATGATTCCCAGCCGGTCGCCGGGAAGACGAATAAGATTGTAGAAATCGCCTCCTACCGATTCGACTGGCTCGCACCGTGCCGCTATGTCCCCCAGGTCTTCGAAGTCGCCGAGCTCTGGCAGTAGCTTGAGCTGCAGATCATGGGCGAGGCCCATGCCTGCCAGGGCCTGTTCTTTCCGATTGCTCTCGCTTACGAGACGCCCGTTTTCGATCGCTGACGCGAGTCGGCTCGCGATAGCCTTCATAAGCGTAACATCAGCGGCGGTAAAGGCCTCGCGCCCTGCAGCTCCGTCCAGACTAAGAACACCGAGCAGCTTGGGCACCTCTTTGGGCGGCATGAAGGTGACCGGCACCGCGAGAGAGGCCACTTCGCCGTCCCCTGCTCCACCTCGCACAACGCTGCGGCCCGAATCGCTCGCTTCGGACACAGCGAGGCCTGGCGGTCTCTCACCAGTCGCCCCAGCGGTAGTCCCAGACCCCGCCAACCTGAGAAGCGTCCGGGTATTCTCCTCTAGCAGCCAGAGGTCAGCCGCCTCCGCTTCCAGGACGTCGCTGACGCCGATCAACAGTTGGCGGACGGCGGTCTCAAAATCCAAGTAAGAGGCCAATGTATCGCTTACCGAGGTCAGAAGTCCGATCTCCTTAGTTCGGTCTGCAAGCTCTCGTTCAAGAAATTGCGCCTCTCGCTCTGAGCCCATCAGCCGGGTGGCTGCCTGCTCCAGGAGCTTGATCGTCAGCTCGGCCACCCCCGGACCGGCGCCGACGATGTCGGCGTGCAGGATATCTCCTCCCGGAAGCGTCCAGGGGCCAGCCGTCAGCACACGGGACGCATCGGCGGAATCCAGCGTTCCGATCCCGTCGTACAGCGTCATTTTTTCGTCCAAAGAAGTATGCCGGAGACGAACCCTGCTCTCTGTCAGGCGCTCGTAGTCGCGCAGATACTCCCGCAAGCGAGGCGAGCAGGCCCCCGGTACCAGGCCTGCGGAGCGTCCCTGCGGACGCGGCAACGCGGCGGAATCGGGGTTTGATGACACGTCGGCCGAGAAGAAACGGAGTGTTATCGCGTTGGCCAGGTGATTGAAGTCCACCTCGTCCGACAGGGAACGAATAAGGAACAGGCCCCTGCCCTGGCTTCGCTGGCGGTTACCGAGGAGCGTTGGATCTACAATGGACGCCGGATCAAAGCCGGCTCCCTCGTCGGTTACCGTGACTGTAAGCGATCCTGGCTGAAGTACGGCCGCGACCGAAACCCGCTTGACGCGATCCTCTCGGTTCCCGTACAGGATGGCGTTGTTGATCGCCTCTCCCAGCGCGGCTCGCACGTTCAGGGTCGCTTTGGTGCTGTGGAACGCTCTCGCTTCGCAGATTGCCACAACCTCGTCGACGACCTCCCGTACGTATCGAATATCAGATGGGAACTCGAGACCAATGTGATCCTCATCTTCGCCCGTTCTGATGGCCGTTCTCTCCGGCGGGCCGTCCACATGGCGTCGCCACTTGAGGCCCAGTTCGGGAGGATTGATCGGATAGAAGAGATAGTCGTGACAGCCTGCCGTGAGGGCCGGGATAAGACCGGCAAGCGACTGATTGTCCACCAACGCAACCAGTTCGGACGCCGGGAACGCCTGTGCCGCCTCGCTCACAGACTGGCCCGGGTCAGAGAGATCGATCACCACGAGAGCGCCTGCTGTTTCCGGCCAGTCGTCTCGCGATGGGGCGACGTATGTGAGTACGCCGAGAAGGGCGAATTCGCGTTCGAGGTCGGCCGCTACTCGCTCACGGCCGCTGCAAATCAGAACGCCGAAGGCGGGGGTCACCGTCCGGAGATCAAAATCCCTGCAGCGCCTCGGCTCGGGAATCCGAGCTGTTAAACAGAGTGTCGAGTCGCGTCAGTTCCATGAGAACAACCAGGTCTTCATTGAGACCTGCAAGCCGGAGCTCTCCACCTTTCTCGCGAATCTTCTTGGACAGGGTGACGAGGACTCCGAGACCGCTGGAGTCGATGTAACCGCAGTCCTCAAAGTCGAACACAAACTTGGCCCCACCTTCGTCCAGGCTCTCGAGAACGCCCTGCTTGAACTCCTGTCGGTTGCCCACTATCAGCTCACCGGTCACCACCACAACGGTGACATCGCCACTGCTCTCGAATGTGAAGCTCATGTCTGCTCCTGTGTGGTATCCGCCATCAGTGCCGTTACGTACGACACTCTTACGATGTCGTCGATCGAGGCCCCGCGCGAGAGGTCGTTCAGGGCGCCCGCCAAACCTTGCAAGATCGGGCCCACTGCGCGGGCGTCCGCGAGGCGCTCGACCAGCTTGTAGCCGATGTTCGCGGCATCCAGATTCGGAAAGACCAGAATGTTGGCCGTCCCCTCTAGCGCGGAACCTGGCGATTTGCGTTGGGCCACGGCCCGGTCCAACGCCGCGTCCGCCTGGAGTTCTCCGTCCGCCACCACATCCGGGCGAAGCGTTCGAAATAACTCGGCCGCCGCACGGGCCTTGGACACTGACGCTCCCTCGGCCGACCCCGCCGTCGAGTAGGAAAGAAACGCGACGCGGGGCTCGTCGCCGACGATCACACGGCGAGCATCGCTGGCCGCAACCGCAATTTCGGCCAGCTGATCGGCCGTTGGGTCGGGCACCACGGCGGCATCGGTGAAGGTGAGCACGCGCTCCCCCTTCTCGCCTGCCTGGTCAAGCTCGCCAATCACCATGTAGAAGGCACTCGACACGGTTCTGATTTCGGGCTTCGGCCCGAGAACGCAAAGCCCGGCGCGTAGAACATCGGCAGTGGCGGCTTCGGCGCCCGCGACGACTCCATCGAGCTGTCCGGCGCGCAGCAGTGCCAGTGCCATCGCGAGTGGGACGGGAGCAGTCAATTCGCCCTCCGGCGTCAGATGCGGCCGTGCCGCATCGCGGACCTGTTCGGCTGACAAATCCAAGACTTCCAGGCCATCGCTAGCTGCACCGGTTACGGCCTCCCCATGCCCGACTGCCACCGGCCTCAATCCGGACCCCTGAAGTCGCCGCATGGCTTCGAGGGTGCGCTCTTCGTGGGCCTCTGGAAAACCAATCCTGCTTCCAGTAGCGCCTGCCCGCCGGGCGAGAGATGAAAGAAACGTCACGTGTGGCTGGACTCGGGCGTCACTGTCCGCGCACCGACGCTCCGAATTTCTCCTCCAGCCGATCGAGAACCGGTTGGGGAACGAAATCCGACACGTCTCCGCCCAGGCTGACGACTTCACGGACCAGAGATGAGCTGAGAAACGTGTAGTGACTGTCCGGGGCCATGAAAATCACCTCGATCTCGCCCCACAAGGATCGGTTCATAAGCGCCATCTGAAACTCGTACTCGAAGTCGCTCACGGCACGCAGGCCCCGAATGATCAGGGGGGCACCACGGTCACGGGCGAAATCAACCAGGAGGCCCGAGAAACTGACCACCTCGATGCGAGGCTCGTCGCGGTAGACGTCCCGCATGATCTCGAGTCGCTCCTCCACCGAGAATACGAATCGTTTCGTCTGTGTCGCGGTCTCCGCCACGGCAACCACAAGCCGGTCCGCCAGCCTGAGTCCGCGCCGCACGATGTCATCGTGTCCCAGCGTGAGAGGGTCGAACGAGCCCGGATAGATCGCTACCCGCTCAGAGTTCATTGCTTACCTCATGTGGTTTCGCAAATACAAAGGAAAGGGCTGTGTCACCGTAGCGGCGCTGCCACCGTGCGTCCACCTCATCTAGTACGTCCGGCTCATGTTCGACGCATAGGGTCGAGGCGAACGGGTCTTCCCGGAATTTGTCTACCAGGGCCACGGCTGCCCCGATCCCGTACGGGGGATCCGCCAGCACGATATCGAATTCAGAACCGGTTCGGCAGAGATCCTCGATGAATCGCTCCACAGATCGCCGCCGAACCGTGCTTCGCTCGACCAGTCCCAGATCTTCCAGCGTCCGATTGAGCGTCCGGGCGGCCGCAGCGTCTCGCTCTACAAAGGTCGCGCCGCGGGCACCACGGGACAGAGCCTCGATCCCGAGCGCTCCCGTTCCGGCGTATAGATCAAGTATCAGGGAGCCACGAATGGTCTCGCCAAGTGCGCTGAACCAAGCCTCCCTGACCCGAGCCGGGGTGGGCCGCGTGGTCCGGCCTCGCGGCGCTGGGATCCGCCGTCCCCGAAGATCGCCGGCGATCACACGAATAGTCACGCGGGGTGCTGTCTGAAGTCTCGCAGGCGCGCCTGAAGCCGGTTCCGGCCTCGGTACCGGTGAATCTGTAATTCGTAGGCTACGTCACCGCTTGTCAGCCCCCCGGCCTCGGTGGCCCGGTCGCCCATCCCAAAGCCGATTGACGACAACTTCCCCCCATCACGGCTTCGCAGTTCGGCCCGCAGATGGCTTCGCGCGGGACCGATACGTTCGATCTTCTCGAACGTGACGTCGCGCGATACCAGGATCGGACTCGGATTGCTGTTGCCGAACGGTTCGAGCCGGGCGAGCCATTCGTACAGTTCGCGGTGCACGGCCGCGAGGGGTACGACAAGGTCCGTCGCCATCCCCTTGATATCAGGCTGCGCTGCCGCTTGTTCACCGATAAGCGAAGCCAGCCGGTCCCGGAGTTCCGGAATTCGGCTGGTACGCACGGTGAAACCCGCAGCCATGCTATGCCCCCCGAACCGTTCGAGCAGGTCCGCACATCCGCGGAGAGCGTCGTGGAGGTTGATTCCCGTAACAGAGCGGGCGGATCCCCGCCCCACATCCCCTTCGATGGCGATGACCAGAGCAGGGCGCTGGAACCTGTCGACCAGCCGCGACGCGACGATACCGACGACACCGAAGGGCCAGCCATCACCGTAAATCATTGTCATTGGTTGGGTGTCCGGGTCGATGGCCCGGGCAAGACCCGCCTCCACCTCATCGTAGACGCGATCTACCTCGGTGCGGCGCTCCGCATTGCGGGCCTCCAGGAACGCCGCCAGCCGCTGGGCCTCGGCCGAACGATCCTCGAGCAGGAGTCGGAGGGCTGGATCGGCGGATCCCAACCGGCCCACCGAATTGAGCCGAGGCGCAAGGCGAAAGGATACATCTGCTGCACGGACCGGTGCTGACGCATCGTGGCCGACACGCTCCAACAGGGCCCGAACGCCGGGCTTGGCGCTGGCCGCCAGAACCTTGAGACCTGCGGAAACCATGGCCCGGTTCTCTCCGAGCAGCGGCACTTGATCGGCGATCGATCCAAGGGCCACCAGGTCCAGGTGCCGATTCACTTCGGCCTCACTTCGGCCCGCCCGCCGAAATAGTTCCGTCAGCAGCTTGAAGGCGACGCCTACGCCGGCCAGCGACCTATTAGGATACTCGCTGTCAGCGCGCTGTGGGTTGATAACGGCCACGGCATCAGGGAGATGTGCACCCGGCCGGTGGTGGTCGGTTACGATAACGTCCACCCCCCAGGTGTTCGCCTGCTCGACAGTAGCGTTCGCCGTAACTCCGCAGTCCACGGTTAGCACCAGCGAGGCACCCACCTCCCGAGCATGGAGTAAACCGGGCGAGGAAAAATCATACCCATCATGAAGTCGGTTAGGGACGAACCCGGAGACACGTCCTCCCAGCTCTTGCAGGCCGCGGGTCAACAACGCCGTCGCCGTGAGACCGTCCGCGTCATAGTCGCCGTGAACGAGCATGGTCTCGCCGGAATCGATGGCGCGCATGATTCGGTCTGAGGCGGTGGGAAGATCGGGAAGGAGCGCCGGATCGTGCAGTTCGTTCAGGTCCGGCCGCAGAAACGCGCGGACTTCGGGCGCACTGGTCAGGCCACGGCGGATAAGAAGCTCACATAATGAGATCGGTAGCCGGGTCAGCTCGTGCAGGCGATCGATCTCGGCGGCCCGTACATGGGGTGGCTCAAGCCACGGAACCGTCTGTGAGCCGAGACCGATCATGCGGTCAGGGCGAGCTATCAGGAGCGTGCAAGATCACGCCGCACGCCTCACAGACGATCAAAGCGCCACCTCTTCGAATCTCCGCCTGGCGCTGCTTCGGAATCGCCATGTAACAATGCCCGCAGACTCCATCCATCACCGGCGCAAGAGCGTTGCCTGTTCGTCCGCCACGAACCGAATCGTACAGATCAATCACTCTCTCGTCGACTCTCAGAGCCCGGTTCTTCCGCTGGTCCGTCTGGACCGCGATTTCCTCGGCCAGGCGAGTGCGCTCGATCTCGATCTCGACTTTTCGTTCCTCGAGCACCTCCAGGGCGTCGGCCAGAGCCTGCTGCTGGTCTTGCAGCGCGATCTTCGCTCGTTCGAAAGACTGCATGGCCTCCAGTACTTCTTCCTCGGCCATGTCCAGGTTGTTTCGCGCCGCATCGACCTCGGCTCTGGCTGCCAGGTGCTCGCGCATGTTCTGCACCTGTTGGGCCCGCTCGTGGAGTCGCTTGAGGGTTTCCCGTCCTGCCTTGACAGTACGCTCCGCAAGCTTGAGTTGTTCGTCGGCTCGTCCGAGAGTCGCAGCCAGCCCCTTTTCCTGATCCTGAACATCCGTCACCCGCGTACCGAGGCCCTCCAGCTCCGCATCGAGTGACCTCACGTGGGCCGAATTCAGCCCGATACTATCGTCAATCTCCTGAAGAAACAGAAGAGTCTCTACAGTCTCACTCTCAGCCATCGTCACTCCTTCTGGGATATATACTCGGAATCATTTCTCATCTCATTCTCAGCGCTGCGCCTCGCCTGGCTATCGCGCGAGATGCGGCGAAGAAAACTCAGTGAGACTCCCGCATCACGTAGAACCCGCGCCAGGCCTTCTTTTTCCTTCAATAGTTCGTGGGCCTGCTCGTCGTCCTCCGGGGTCATGGCCAGTTCGCGATCAATCTCGTCCAGCCTGTCCACCTGGCGGCGAAACAACAGTCGCCGAGCGGATGCGTCAAACACCTCCGCCGCGTGGTCGATCTCTGTAGGATCTGCCAGGAGTGCTTCAACCGGCTCCACCAGCTCGGGCGGCAGAGAAGCGACCCACGCTGGCACGTCCGACACGCCCGGCTCCGCCTTGAGTAGACTGGTGGCCAGGGGTCTCCAGACATCGCTCTGGAAATGCTCCGGCGTGACGCCGAGCTCGGCGGCGCGGGCCCCCAGTCCTGGGTCACGGACCAGCAGCAGCACCAGGGTACGTTCAGCCGACTCGTCGGGACCCGCCTTACGCCGTAAATCTCTCGCTTCGGCCGAGCTTTGCCGCTCTTTCGCGGGTCGCACATTCGGCCGCCGTTCTGCTGCGATCTCATGCACTAGAGTCTCGCGGCGAACTCCGGTGCGGTCGGACGCAACATCCAGATACAGATCCAGAAGAGCTTCGTCGCGAACGGATCGCAGCGTGCTCAGTATGCCATCCAGGGCGCGCCGCTTGCCCTCGATACTGTCCAGATATCCGCGCCGGTCAAGAATTTGGAGTTTCCGTTCCAGCACATCGACGGCCTCTGAAATCAGCGAAGCCAGGCCATCCGATCCGCTTGACCGCACCACAGAATCCGGATCCTCGCCCGGCGGGAGAGTCACGACCAGCGGATGAACGCCTTTCGCCAATAGCCGGTCAGCAGCGCGGAACGTGGCGCGAAGGCCCGCCTTGTCACTGTCATACAGAAGGATCGCTTTCTTCCCGAATCGCGCGATCAGAGCCGACTGGTCAGCGGTAAGCGCCGTTCCGAGTGCCGCAACAGTGTTCTCGAAGCCGACCCGATGCAGGGCGAGAACATCGAGAAAGCCCTCGACGACCAGCACTTTCTCCTCTCGCCGGATTGCGTGGCGCGCCCAGTTGAGGCCGAACAGCACCTCGCTCTTTCTGAAGATTGGGGATTCGGGCGAGTTGATATACTTGGGTCCCTGGTCCTGCCCTGATTCCAGGGTACGGCCTCCGAATCCGATCGGTCGGTCGCGGCGGTCCCAGATCGTGAACATCAGCCGATCCCGAAATCGGTCATAGGGCTCGTCCGCGCGCTCACTCTGCGCGAGCAGTCCGATCTCGATCAGGTGATCCTCCGGAATTCCCCGGGCCAACGCCGCCTGCCGTAGGGACCGCCAGGCGGCCGGAGCGGAACCAAGGCCGAATCTCTCTATGTCCTCAACCGTGAATCCCCGTGAGGTGAGATAGGATCGTGCCCGCCGCCCCTCGTCCTCATCGAGAAGCCGCTCCGCAAACCACTCCTGGGCGAAGGCCGCGACTTCCCGCAGGTGCGCGTGGGGGTCAGGTTTGGCGGGTGCATCATCCGGAACCTCGACGCCAACCCGGGCGGCTACGTAGCGTACGGCGGAAGGAAAGTCGAAGCCGGAGTGTTTCATGAAAAAAGCGAAGACGTCTCCGCCTTCGCCGCATACAAAGCACTTGAAGATGCCCCGGCCCGGATCAACCGAGAAATTGGGTCCCTCCCCTCCGTGCAACGGACAGGGACCGCGCCAGGTTCGGCCTGTGCGCTTCAGCTTGCTGTAGTCACCACACAGTTCCACGAGATCGGCTCGGTCGCGAACCTCCTCGACGACCGTGTCGCTCACCACGAGCGGTCACTCTGCCTTTCCCCGACGACGCCGGCCAACCGGCACGAAACCACTGCCCCTATGCTCTTCATCTCCAATCTCGCGTACGGTAACGAAAGCCCGGCGTCCCGGAAAGCGCCTCTCACTGGAACTCGACGATCGTAACACCTGTCCCGCCCTCTTCCGGGTCCGCGATCCGAAACTGGGGCGCTCGGGGCTCTGACCTGAGGAATCGTTCCACCATGGCCCTGAGCACTCCGGTACCCTTGCCGTGGATGATTCGCAGGTACGGAAGATCGCCTACCGTGGCGGAGTCGAGGGCCAGCGCCAGTGTTGTCTCGGCTTCGTCGGCCCGAAGCCCACGCAGGTCTACCTCAGACGCCGCAGCTCGTGCGACTGCGTCGCTGGGAGGACGCTCGGCGAGCAGCGCCTCGGGCATGGGGGCGTCACTCGAGCGGGCCGGCAGCAGATCGGATCGTGGCAGGGTCATGCGAACCCCGTTGACCAGAAGGACAGCCGCCCGGGCCCGCAGCTCCAGGACGCGGCCTACCGCCCCGAGCGACTGCGACCGGGCGTACCCTCCTTCTTCAACAGGGCCGGCGGAAGATCCCAAGCCTTCCGAGGGACGTCGGGCGGCCGCCGGGAGGTGGTCAGGGCGGGCCACTTCAGCCTCGGAACGCACCCGGTCCAGGAGCCGCTCCGAATCGACCCGGGCCCGGCGAGCGGCCACTTCAGGATCCTGCGCGTACTCCGCCCTCAGGCGGTCGATGACCACTTCGATTTCACGTCGCGCATCGAGAACCACCCGCTCCGATTTCGTCCGCGCGTCCGCGAGCTCAGCGTTGGACCGGGCGGCGAGCTGCGCTTGGTCTCGCGTGACCAGGACGCTCGCTTCATCGATCCGGGCCTGATCTCGTCGAACCTTCTGTTCGCTAGCTGCGAGAGCGCGCTCCCGCCTCTCCAGGTCGGCCAGCAAGTCGTCGACCCGCCGGTGCTCGACGGATAGTCGCCGCCGAGCTTCCTCAATGACCCCAGCGGGCAGTCCGAGCCGCTCCGCGATTTCGAGGGCATAGCTCCGCCCCGGAAGATCACGCCTCAACTGGAACGTGGGCCGGAGGGCTTCAGTGTCGAACGCCAGCGAGGCGTTCACGATTCGAGGCTCCTCGGTAGCCAGGTCTTTGAGCGACCCGAGGTGGGTCGTCGCGACCGTGAACAGGGCCCGGCCACTCAGGGAGAGAAGGACCGAGGCCGCGAGTGCCGCTCCCTCCTCGGGATCGGTGCTTCCTCCCAGTTCGTCGAACAACACCAAGGTCCGATTATCGGCGGACGCGAGGATCGTCTTTATCGTTTCGAGCTGTGCGCTGAACGTCGACAGTGACGCTTCTATCGACTGATCATCCCCGATCGCCACAAACAGACTTCCGAACACCGGCAGCCGTGTACCGGGACCTACCGGCGGAACGATACCACTCTGGGCCATGACGGAGAGCAGGCCGATCGCCTTGAGCAGCACTGTCTTGCCACCAGCGTTAGGACCGCTCACAAGCAGCACGGCTTCGCCAGGCGACATTTCGAGATCAAACGGCACTGCGGCTGGCTCGGAGTCCAGCAGCAATGGATGGAGTCCCTCGACGATCCGGTATCCCGGAGCGGATCCTGCTCCGAGAGAGGGCCGAGTCCCGCCGTGACGAAGCGAATATCGGCCGCGCGCGGCCAGACTGTCCAGCTCCGCCAGCGCGCGGTAGGCGCCTTCCAATGCAGACCGCAGCGGCCTGACTTCCTCACTGAGCGCCAGGAAGATGGCTCGGACTTCTGCAGCTTCGTCCGCACCCAGCGAGAGGATTCCGTTCATGGACTCGACGGCCATCGGCGGCTCCACGAACAGCGTCTGGCCAGTGGATGATCGATCGTGCACGATTCCACCGGCTTCGCCGCCGCCCTCGCGCCGAACTGGAACGCAGTAGCGGCCAGCCCGGATCGTGACCGAAGCGTCGGGTACCCGATGCCTGGCCGGAAGCTTGGCGGCGTACTCCTCCAACCGGCGGACCAGCCGACCGCGTTCCCGGCGCAGTGAGGCGCGAATCTTCTTGAGCCGCGGCGAGGCCGAGTCGGCGAGTTCCCCCGAGGCGTCGAACGAGCTGGCCAGGCGCTCCTCTACCGGACGGTTCTCCAGCAGCCGGCCACGAACTTCGTGCAGCAGCGGACGATTGGCCGCCAGGCGCCCCAGATCAGAACGGGCGCGCCGCGCCGAAGCCAGCAGAACGGACAGCGCCATCAGCTCGTCACCGGCGAGGACCGTCCCCTCAACACCGAGCCGCCTCAGGCACGGCTCGACCAGCGGAACCGGGGGAACCGCCCACTCGGGCTCGGTGAGTAGGAGACCGAGCATCTCGTCGGCACAACTGAGTGCCCTTTCTGCAGCCTCAGGCTCCCACTGTGGCTGAAGCCCCCGGACGTGGGCCCTGCCCGCCTCGCTCGCTGCCTCGACCGCGATGGCGTCCAGAACGTCAGGCCAATCGAGCAGTTGCAGGGCGGTTGGGGACTCTAGCCAGGCGGCCAAGACATTTCCCGCCCTCCCAATACGTGGAAGTGGAGGTGAGACACCGACTGGCCACCCTGTTCACCGATGTTCGTTACCATCCGGTATCCATCCTCGACGCCTTCGAGGCGCGCTACTTGGGCTGCGGCCAGAACGAGTGCGCCTGCCAGGTCTCGATCTTCCTGTGACAGAGAGTCCAGGCTGGCGATGTGTCGGCGAGAAATGATCAAGGCGTGGACGGGTGCCTGTGGCTGGATATCCCGAAACGCAACCCAATGCTCGCCTTCTGCCACGATCGTGGCCGGAATGTCACCGTTGGCGATCCCGCAAAACACACACTCACTGTCCAAGCCCAACTCCTTGCTGTTGGCAAGCCTACCACACCCAAAAGCTACCCAGGTGGCGAGGAACTTGCAGCAGGGCAAGGAAACGAGGTGCTGCAGCGACTGAGCCGTACAGGAGAGGACGTTGACTACACGCAGGCCACACGCCCGAAAAAAGGCCGCTGGAAAGGCAGGCCCGCTCTCAGCCGGCCGCATCAAATTGGTTACGGTGGATGTAACTCGAGACCGCGGCGCCGGGTTCGAAGTGCGTGTTGAACTCGAGTGGCTGGGCCAGTCCTTCGTCGGAGAGGGCTCGGGAGTCGGACACGACGACATGACTGCCCGGCTCGCGGCACTGGCCACTATTTCTGCTGTGAAAGCATCGGATACTGGACCGGGTTTCGACCTGGTCGGTCTGAAGCGAATGCGCGCCTTCGATGGCGAAGTCGTCATGGTTTGCTTGAAGGAATCCGGCCAGAGCCGTAAAAAATACATTGGAGCAGTGGCAGTCCGCGAAACCCTCGCCGGGGGCGCCGCAAACGCGGTCCTGGATGCCGTAAACAGAGTTCTGCTGTACGATTCGGCAGGCATATCAGCTGCTGATTCCCCGGCCGCTTCGGATGGTCAAGCCGAGCGCCCGCCGGTCGAAAAGAGCAAGCTGCAGGTCGCCTCCTAGCATTAGCCGGGCACCTCCGAAACAGCAGGTGCGCACGGCCCGCCAGCGTGGTAACGTGGGGTGGGTGGTCCTTCTGCCTGCCGATCAACCGGCTCACGACACCAAGATAACGGATGACGAATAGCGGAATGCATGATACCACGCCGGTGAGCGACGTGGCGCCACTCGCCGCTGCCGCGGCTCAAACGGAACCCGAGCCGATCGAACAGCTTTGTATCGATACAATTCGGACACTGGCCATTGACGCCGTCCAGGCTGCGAACTCCGGACACCCCGGCACGCCCATGGCGTTGGCGCCCGTCGCCTACCTGCTGGCTCGCCAGCTACGGATGAATCCAAGAAATCCGGGCTGGTTCGACCGAGACCGGTTTGTTCTCTCCGCCGGTCACGCGTCTATGCTGCAGTACGCGATGCTGCATCTGACCGGGTTTGATCTGTGTCTGGACGAAATCAAGAACTTCCGACAGTGGAACAGCCAGACGCCGGGGCACCCCGAGTTCGGCCACACCGCCGGAGTGGAGGCGACCACCGGACCGCTCGGTCAAGGCTGCATGACGGCAGTTGGAATGGCAATGGCGGAGGCGCACTTGGGCGCCGTCTACAACCGCCCCGGCCACGCGATCATCGATCACCACACGTATGTGATCTGTAGCGATGGCGACCTTATGGAAGGCGCCTCGCACGAGGCCGCGTCACTGGCGGGCCATCTGCGGCTCGGGAAGCTGATTTTCATCTATGATGACAATCGGATAACGATCGATGGATCGACCGACCTGACCTATTCGGACGATGTGCCGGGCCGTTTTCGCGCCTACGGCTGGCACGTTCAGAATCTGGGAGACCAGGCCAATGACCTTCCGGCACTGGCCGAGGCCCTGCAGAACGCGCGCGCAGAGACGGATCGGCCGTCGATCGTGATCGTACAGTCTCATATCGCGTTCGGTTCTCCCAACAAGCAGGATACGTCAGCTGCGCACGGGGCGCCGCTCGGCGTAGAGGAAGTAGCTCTCACCAAGGAGGCCTACGGATGGCCCACGGATGAGCCATTCCTGATTCCTGACCGGGTACGAGACCATATGCTGGAGGCCGTCGATCGAGGTGACCGGGCGGAGGCCGCCTGGAACGAGGCGTTCGAATCGTATCGCCAGCAGCATCCCGACCTGGCCGCACAGCTTGAGTCCTCGATCGCCGGCGGCTTGCCCGTGGACTGGGACGCTGGCGTACCCGAATTCGAGGTGGAGGGCGCGGCTATCGCCACCCGCGCGGCTTCTGGAAAGGTCCTCAACGCGATCGGCAGCCGGATCCCCTGGTTGATTGGCGGTAGCGGCGACCTGGCCGGCTCCAACAATTCGCTGCTCGAGGGCGCCGGGAATTTCGCGGCGAACGCGTACGCGGGACGGAATATTTTTTTCGGCATCCGCGAGCACCTCATGGCCGCCGCCTGTTCCGGGATGGCTCTTCACGGGGGAATACGGCCTTACGCAGCCACGTTCTTCGTGTTCACCGACTATGCCCGTCCCGCGATTCGGCTGGCGGCGCTCATGGGCCTGCCGGTCATTTACGTCATGACTCACGACTCCATAGGGTTGGGGGAGGACGGTCCCACGCACCAGCCCATCGAACACCTGGCCTCTCTGCGCGCCATGCCTGGCCTGCACGTGGTGCGGCCCGCCGATGCGAACGAAACGGCCGCCGCCTGGAAGTACGCCATCGAGCGGACAGACGGTCCAACGATGCTTGTCTTGACCCGCCAGAAACTGCCTGTCATGGAGCCTTCCGATGCCTTGTCAGTCGGCGTGACTCGCGGAGCGTACGTGGCGGCGGACAGCGATAACGAACGGCCCGATGTGCTCATCATGGCCAGCGGGTCCGAGGTCAGCATTGCTCTCGAGGGCCGGACGTTGCTCGCAGCCCAGGGAGTCCAGGCGCGCGTGATCAGCATGCCGTGCTGGGAGCAGTTCCGGACGCAGCCGACCGAGTATCGGGATGAGGTGCTGCCGCCGGGCGTGCGGGCGCGGGTCGCTATCGAAGCCGGAAGCACGGCGGGGTGGCACGAGTGGGTCGGAGAACACGGCGACGTTCTGGGCATCGACAGATTCGGGGCCAGCGCTCCTGCCCCCGAGCTGTTTCGCCAGTTCGGCTTTACGGCGCAAAACGTTGCAGAGCGGGCGCAGGCAGCACTGGAGAACTGCGAATGAGGGTCGCGATCGGATCAGACCACGCCGGGTACCAGCTCAAGTCGGAGCTGGCCCGCGAACTGGATAGCGCGGGGCACGAGGTAACCGACCTCGGAACGCACGGGCCTGAGGCGGTGGATTACCCGGACTACGCACAGGCCGTCGCCGAGGCGGTGGCTCACGGAGAGGCGGATCGCGGCGTGTTGGTCTGCGGCAGCGGCGTGGGAGTGGGAGTCGCGGCCAACAAGATTCCCGGCATCCGGGCGGGCGTGTGCCACGACACCTACTCTGCCCATCAGGCCGTCGAGCACGACGACATCAACGTACTGTGCCTCGGTGAACGGGTCATCGGGTCAGCGCTGGCACGAGAGGTGCTCCACAGCTTTATGCAGGCCCGGTTCGCGGGTGAAGCAAGACACGTCCAAAGGCTGGAAAAGCTTGCGGCTATTGAGAGGAAGTATCTGGCCTGATGACTGAGTCGACCCACGCCAGTCTCCACGAGCTACTGGAGCACGGACAGAGCTACTGGCTAGACAATTTGAGCCGGCGGATGATCCGGGACGGCGAGCTTGAGAGACGAGTGGGGCAGGAGGGTCTTCGCGGGGTAACCTCCAACCCAGCGATTTTTCGTTCCGCCATCTCCGGCGGCGATGCATACGATGAGCAGATCGAACACCTGGTGCGCAGCGGCCGATCACTCATGGAAACATACGAGGAACTCGCTTGCTCAGACCTTCAGGACGCGTGTGATATCCTGAGGCCCGTGTACGATGAGTCCGCAGGGCGCGACGGATACGTCAGCTTGGAAGTGTCTCCGCATCTCATCCACGACACCGAGGGATCCCTCGAAGAAGCCCGCAGACTGTGGGCGAGGGTGGATCGTCCAAACCTGTACATCAAGATCCCTGGCACCCCAGCGGGCGCGCCGGCCGTCGAGCAGCTGATCTACGAAGGTATCAGTGTCAACGTGACGCTCCTGTTCTCGCTGAGCGCCTATGAGGAAGTGGCCCGGGCCTACATCCGAGGGCTGCGGCGCAGGTTAGACGAGGGTGAACCTGTGGATGGCGTGACGTCGGTGGCGAGTTTCTTTCTGAGCCGCATCGATGTGCTCGTGGACGAGCTTCTCGGACACCGAATCGGAATCTCCGACACCTCTGACGGGGCCTCCTTCGGACCCCGGGCCGAGGACCTCCTCGGCCAAGCGGCCATCGCTAGCGCCAAGCTGGCGTATGCTAGCTTCGAGCGCCTGTTCTCCGGGCCGGAGTGGGAGCCTCTGGCCGCGGCCGGAGCTGGCGTTCAGAGGCTTCTCTGGGCCAGCACCAGCACCAAGAATCCCACGTACAATGACGTCATGTACGTGGAGCCGTTGATCGGGCCTGAGACTGTGAACACGATGCCCGAATCCACCATAGCGGCGTTCGCTGACCACGGTGCCGTGCGTCCGGGTTCGATCCGCGACGGTGCGGAACAGGCGTCACGGACGCTGGCGGATCTCGAAGACCTCGGCATCGACCTCAAGTCTGTGCACCAGCGCTTGATAGACGAGGGAGCCAAGAAATTCATTGTTCCGTTCGACGCGCTGCTCGACGGGTTGGCCCGCAAGCGGTTCGACGTTCTGGGCGACGACATCGCCTCGGAGGAGTACGAACTGGGCGACATGAGCGGGTCGGTGGATTCCACACTTTCGGCCATGAGTGCGGCGCGGTTCGTACGCCGCCTGTTTGCGGGTGACACATCCCTGTGGACCCGGTCGGACGAGACGGCGCGCCTGATTCGCGAGCGGCTCGGCTGGCTCGACTTGTCGGTATTGCAGGAAACCATGGACGCGGCGCGAACTCTGGCTGACTCGCTGGGGCAGGAAAATGTCGGTCATGCCGTGATTCTGGGAATGGGGGGCAGCAGCCTGACAGCAGCCGTTGCGGCGCGCGTCTTTGGCCGCGCTCCGGACGCTCCCGAACTGCACGTGTTGGACGACACGTCACCTGAAGCCATCACGGACCTCGAATCGCGGATCGAGCTGGAGCGAACCGTGTTTCTTGTGGCCAGCAAATCCGGTACGACGCTGGAGACGCTGAGCTTGTACCGGTACTTTTACTCGCGAGTCGAACAGGCCGGAGTGGAGTCGCCCGGAAACCGTTTCATCGGACTGACCGACGCCGGGACTTTGCTTGAAATCGAGGCGCGGCAGAAGTCGTTCCGCCAGACGTTCGAAACTCCGGAGGCGGTGGGCGGCCGGTTCTCGGCCCTGACTAGCTTCGGCCTCGTTCCGATGGCCCTGCTCGGCGCTGACCTGGATGCGGTCTGCTACCACGCGCAGGCGATGTTGACCAGTTGCGGACCGGATGGTTCGGCGAACCTCAGCCCGGGGGTCAAACTCGGGGCAGCTCTGGCGTATCTGTCCGATCGCGGCTACCGGCACGTTACGCTTCTGGCCTCTGAATCCCTCGCCGCCTTTCCGCTCTGGATCGAGCAACTGCTGGCCGAGAGTACGGGAAAGGGCGGACAGGGCCTGATCCCTGTGGTTTCCGATCCGGCGCTGGACATGCGCCGTCCGAAGTCCGGACGCGTGATCGTCACTACTGAGCTGGCAGGCGACCGATCCGTGCAGGCACGCCTTGAGGCGTTGTCCTCTGCCGGGTGCCCGGTCATCAGACTTATTATCCCCAGCCTCGAAGCGATCGGCGGCGAGTTCATCCGGTGGCAGATAGCGACCGCGACGGCGGGTGCGCTTCTGGGCATCAATCCGTTCGACGAGCCCGATGTACGGGCCAGCCAGGAGAACACGCGCCGGCTTCTGGAGACGATATCGGAAGGAAAACTGCCTGATGAGCCCGCGGCGACCCGACAGGGTGGACTCTCGGGCTACCTCAGGTCGGACGCCCCCTGGTCTTCGTCATTGTCGAACGGGACGCTCGACGCGCTGCTCTCTGACTTTCTCAGCCTCGCCCGGCCGGAGAACTACGTCGGGATCCTGGCCTATTTCCCGCCGACCGCGGAGCGGCTCGCAGCGCTCGATCGCCTGCGGCGCGCCATAGCCAGACTCGGTCCCGTGACCACGTTGGCGCAGGGCCCCCGCTACCTGCACTCGACAGGCCAGCTTCACAAGGGAGGTCCGGACACCGGAGTGTTCCTGATGCTCACGGCCGACCCTTCCGCTCGGATACCGGTTCCGGGCGCGGAGTACGGGTTCGGAGAGCTTCACCGGGCGCAGGCCCTGGGTGACTACGAGGCGCTCCTGGAGGCGGACAGGCCCATTCTCAGGATCAACCTCGGCTGGTACATAACGGAGGCGCTTGACCGGCTTGCAGCCACCATCGGATAGATAGCGGGCGGGCCGCTCACCCGGGCCGGTCGTCAGGCCGGCAGCCGGTCAGGCCGTAAAGGCCCTCTTCACGCGCTCCCAAAACCCTGGCTCGCTATTAGCGAGATCGGGCGCTGGCTGTTCAACCTCGGCAAGCCGCTCCAGCGCCGCGCGCTCCTCCCGCGACAGGTTGGCCGGGGTCCAGACCAGAACACGTACGATCTGATCCCCTCGACCCGACCCGCGGAGCCGCGGCATACCTTTGTTACGAAGCCGAAGGGCCTGACCTCCCTGCACTCCGGCGGGCACCGAGAGCTTCGCGATGCCGTCGATCACGGTCGGAACCTCGACATCGGCCCCGAGCGCGGCCTGGCTCAAAGTTACCGCGAGGTTGTACACCAGGTCGTCGCCCCTTCGCTCGAATCTGGAGTCTTCCTCAACCTCGATCAGAACCAGGATGTCGCCGGGAGGACCGCCCGATGGACCCGCATGGCCCTGCCCGGAAAGCTTCAGGTAGTCGTCAGTCGAAACGCCGGCCGGAACCGAAACCTTCACGATGTTCTCAGAGCGAACAAGCCCATCGCCCCGGCATTCCTGGCAGTGTTCGCCGATCCGCACTCCGGCGCCGCCGCATTCGGAGCAGGGCCGGACGGTGACGAACTGGCCCAACAACGAACGCTGCATCTGCCGCAGTTCTCCCGAACCTCCGCACGAAATACAACGCTCGCGCGATGTTCCCGGCTCGGCTCCGTCGCCCGAACAACGCGTGCAGCGGCTGAGAACCTTTACCTTCAGGTTCTTTTCGGCTCCGCGAGCGGCCTCCTCGAGCGTGACTTTCACTCGGAGCTTCACGTCACCGCCGCGGCGCGGGCCCCGAGGTGTTCCCGCACGCCTGAACAGGTCGCCCAGGCCTGAGCCTGCCCCGAATTCTCTCATGAACACCTCGAAGGCGTCTGAGAAGTCGAAGCCCGCGAATCCACCGCCCGGCGCCCCGGCATTACGCTTCACCCCGGCCTCGCCGTAGCGATCATACAGCTGCCGTTTTTCGGAGTCCTGCAGGATTTCGTAGGCCTCCGTTACGCGCCGGAACTTGCCTTCGGCCTCCGGCGCCTCGTTACGGTCCGGATGGTACAGCATGGCAAGCTGCCGGTACGCGCGCTTGATCTGTTCCGCGTCGGCGTCACGGGAGACGCCCAAGAGTTCGTAGTAGTCAGCCATGTATTTTCTGACCTAGTGGCGTACGAGGTTCGCCACGAGTGAAGAGGTACAGTCCACGAGTGAGACGACTTTCTCATACGGCATGCGAGTGGGTCCGATGACCCCAACCACTCCCTGCAGGTCGTTGAACGTGTAGGGTGCCGTGATTATGGTCAGGTCGGCCAGCTCGGGAGCGCCGTGCTCGGCGCCGATCGTAATCTGCGGACCGTCGGTGCAAGCACGGTCGCCGAGGACCTTGGCCAGCAGATCCTGCCGCTCGGTCAGTTCCAGCAGCGCCTTTAAACTGGGTCCGGTCGTAAACTCAGGTTGCTCGGCCAGCACCGAGGCTTGCCCAAAATGAACGTCGCCGCCCTGTGCCACCCAGTCGAAAATCTCGGGTCCGGACTGGACGAAGACGTTCAGGAGTGACTCAGCCTCGCGCGTTGGCACCTGCACGTCACGGAGCCGCTCCACTAGCGTACGGTGAATCTCCGCCAGCGTCGAGCCGGACAGTCGCTCGTTCAACACGCGGGTCACAGCCTGCAGTATTTCTTCGGGAAGTAACAACGGAAGATTGACATACACGCTTCGAACTACACCAGATTCTAAGGTGAGAACGAGTAGCGCCCTATCCGAGTCCATGCCCACGAGATCGAGTTTCAGAAGTATCGCCGACGCTAACGTAGGACTCACGGCCAGGCCCAATTCTCCGGTCAAGAGTCCCAGCACCTGGGCTGCCCTCCTAAACAGCATTTCAATGCCAGAGAGCTCGGGAACCGCGAGATGCTCCTCTATGCTGGCCAGTTGCCGCGAGCTTACCCGGCTCCGCCCCATGAGGCTGTCAACGTAGAACCGATAGGCCATGTCTGTAGGTACCCGGCCCGCCGAGGTGTGGGGGTGACTCAGGAATCCCTTGTCCTCCAAGTCAGACATGGTGTTCCGGACCGTAGCCGGAGACACGCCAAGGTCATGAGTCTGAACCAGACGACGGGATCCGGCTGGCTCTGCCGATTCGATGTACGATTCTACTACAGCCTGCAGAACCTTTCTTTCTCGCTCGCTAAGTTCGCTACGGCTTTGGGTCATGACGTCAGATCCGCGATGCCGCAGTTTGACAGCCTTCCATCTCTATCTCCCCACCTACGGTTTTCCCCTCCAGCTCCAATTCTCCGACCACCGCGTCCAGGCGAAGCCATCCGGCCGGGGTCAGAAGAATGCGGCCCTCATGCTCAATCAGCCACCCTGCCTCGCGCCACGCGTCCAGATTCTCCCGGGCGCGGCTTGTCGCCCACACCGGGTGCGTCTGCGGCAGGCCTTTGCGGGTCCGAAGCCCCAGCCAGACCTCCTCCAGGCGTGTCTGCTGAGACGACAGGACTTCACTTCCCTCGCGCAGCGTCCCACCTGTCTGCGCTGCCCTACGGTACGCGTCCCATGTACGTACGTTCCAAACGCGCCGCAGGTTTAGGAAGCTGTGGGCCGACGGCCCGACGCCAAGGTATGATCGGCGCTCCCAGTAGTGCCAGTTGTGCCGCGATTCATGACCCGGAAGGGCGAAACTGGAAACGTCGTACTGCCGGAGCCCGGCGCCCGCTAGCACCGCTGTTGAAGCCAGGTATTCGGCTTCATAGGTGGATTCCTCGGCTAGTCGTACCTCACCACGATCCACCCACTGTCCCAGCGGAGTGCGCGGCTCAGCTGTGAGTCCGTACGTGCTGACGTGGGGAACATCGAGATCGGCTAAGCACCTGATTTCACGGTCCCAGTCACGGACTACGGAGGCGGGCAGTCCGAATAACATGTCCACGTTGACGCTAGCGAATCCAGCGGCCAGAGCGGTTTCGACGGCTCGAACCGCTCCGTTCGCGTCGTGGAGGCGGCCCAGCCACTCCAGCGGCCCATCCGCGAAAGACTGAACGCCCAAACTCACCCGGGTGACTCCGGCCTCGTGCCACCCGCGAGCTGTGTCCGGGCCGAACGAAACCGGGTTGGCCTCCGCCGTAAACTCCACCGCGTTGGAGAGGGTCACGCGGTCATCCAGCACCTCGCGGAGACTCTTCATTCCATCGGCTCGAAGCAAGGACGGAGTGCCACCCCCTACGTACACTGAGTCGAGCCCGATCAGACCTTGAATCTCAGGGTCCCTGTCCCACTCGTCGAGATCCTGGGCGATCGCGGCCAGCCACTCGGCGACCGGCGGCTCCGCAGCCCGTTGCACGGAAAAATCGCAGTAGTGGCAGTGGTGCGTACAGAACGGAAAGTGCACGTACAGGGCTCGGGGGCCGCTGGCGCTGGCACTCACCCGGACGCTCCCGCTCCTGCCGGTGCTCCCACAGACGCGACGAACCGGCCTCCCGCCATACTACGAATATACCCATCCACTTCCAGCCGGCTAAGCAACGCCAAGCCGGGGCCGGCGTCCAGCCCCGTTGCTTCGATCAGTTCGGACGCGGATCGGTGTGCCCCGTCGCGCAGCTTGTCCAGGAGCCGTCGGGCCGGCCCTTCAGCCGTCTTTGGGCCCGACGGCAGCCTGTCTTCATCGGCTTTTGGGCGGCGGCGCCAGGCCGCTTCCCGGCACCCATCGCTCAGATGATCCAACACATCTGCGGCACATGTGATCACTGCCGCTCCGTCCTGGAGAAGTTTGTTCGACCCGACACATGCCGCGTCGGTAACGAGGCCCGGGACGGCTCCCACTTCGATCCCCAAGTCGGCCGCGTGGTCTACGGTGATCAGGGCTCCGCTGCGCGACCCTGCCTGTACAACGATCACGAATTCGGCCAAAGCAGCGATGATGCGATTTCGACGCGGAAAGTGTTCCGCGCGAGGACCCTCCGACGGATCGAACTCACTGAGCAAGAGACCGGTGGCCCCTAAGCGACCGTACAACGCCCGGTGCGAGGCCGGGTAGACATGACGGAGTCCGCAACCCAGTACACCTATCGTGGCACCGCCCGCGTCGAGTGCACCCCGGTGCGCCGCAGCGTCGATCCCGACCGCCAGTCCACTGACCACCACGATTCCACGGCTGGCCAGGTCGAAGGCGAGCCGTCTCGACACCGTCCGGCCCACTTCGGTAGGTCGGCGGCATCCGATGATCGCCACAACACCTTCACAGGAAGCACGGACAGGGCCCCTCATGTGCAGCAAAATGGGAGGCGCGTGCAGCCGGGTGAGCCGCTCCGGATACCCGACCGACCCGTAGGTGACGATTCTTCCGGATGCAGCCCGGATAGCCTGAAACTCTGATTGCCGAACGGAGACGGCACCGAACGTTCTGAGCGTAGCCACCGCGGAGCCGTACGTGTCGATCAGACGCCGAATACGCGTAGGGCCCAGCCCGCGAGTCCGGCAGAGAGCCAGGGCAGCGCGCGCTTCACTCGACCCGGCTAGGGCGTCCACTCGTCCGAGCCAGACAACGAATCACCGTCGGTCGCTGCGTCCTCCGCCGCCTTCTCTTCTTGCACGCGCTCCCAGAGTCTCTCCAGCAGCCCCGGGATGCCTGCCCGGCTAATCGCCGAAAGCCGGAACGTGGCCCAGGCCTCTGGAGTCTCCAGCTCTATGTCCTCCCCGCCGACCGGCGAAAGGTCGCACTTGCTCAAGATCACGCAGTGCGGCAGGCGAGCGAGAAAGGAATCGTGGCCGGCGAGTTCCTGTCGCAGCAGCTCGTACGTAGCCTGAGGGTCTGGCGAATCAGCCGGCACAACGACAGCCAGAGTCCGAGTGCGTTCAATATGGCGTAGAAACTGAGTTCCCAGACCTCGGCCCTCGTGAGCCCCTTTGATAAGACCCGGAATATCAGCCAGTACGAACGATCTGGCATCCGGCAGCGGAACGACCCCCAGATTGGGCTTCAAGGTAGTGAAGGGATAATCGGCGACCTTGGGCCGCGCTGCGGAGACTGCCGCAAGTAACGTGGACTTTCCCGCGTTGGGCTCGCCGACGAGACCGATATCGGCGATAAGCTTGAGTTCGAACTCTACGCGCCTGTCCTGTCCCCACTCCCCGGGCCCCCACTCTCTGGGCGCCTGGTGGGTAGGGCTGGCAAAGGAAGCGTTGCCTCGTCCACCGCGGCCCCCGCGAGCCACGACAATCCGGTCGCCGTCCTCCAGGAGTTCTCCAATTCTTTCGGACGTGTCGGCGTCCCGGACCACCGTTCCCAGGGGGACCGGAAGAATGAGGTCGTCGCCGTCGGCACCTGTCTTGTTCTTTCCCTCACCGTGTTGAGCGCGCCCTGCGGCGTAGCTATCCCGATAGCTGTAGTCCAGAAGAGTGCCCATCTGCGGGTCCGCAACGAGAATTACATGGCCGCCCCGGCCACCATTTCCGCCCGAGGGGCCGCCCCGAGGAACGTGCTTTTCGCGCCGAAACGCCACGGCGCCAGCTCCGCCTGCGCCTCCTTTTACCCGGATGCGGGCCACGTCTATGAACATGTCCCTCTCCTATCCGGTGGCCGCGCCAGGGCGCCCGCGAATTTGCGCCCAGAGAGCTTTCGCCCGAGGCCGCCAGTCCGGATCGGAGACTAGACGCAGGCCACTCTCCAACGCGTCGTCGATCTCTCCGGGGGAGGCGCCGGCGTTCAGCGCCCCGTGCAGGTGCGAACGCAGCTGCCGCTCCCAGCCCGTTGCCGACAGGATCGCCACGTTGCATAACTCGCGGACCGCCAGGCTGAGCCCCGGTCTTCCCAGCACCTTTCCGTACCCTTCGGTAATCATCCAGCGATCAAGTTCGGGGTGCAGCCGGCGAACATTGGCTCGCAGCTTCTCAAAGCTGGCTTGATACACCGTCTTGCAGATAGTCTGCCCACGTCGCCGCCACTCCTCTAGGGTATCCGCACCCGGATTCCGCTCCATCCCCGACCTGCTCTCCCCCGCCACGTCGCGCCAAATCATGAACGCCTCCAGCGCCGCCGGAAAGCCGAGGAAAAGATAACACTGAAGCAGGGCCTCCTCGACGGCGATCTCGGCGGCGGGGTCTTCGCCCCGCTCCTGGTGGACCTCGGCCATCTTGTTCCGCACGAGCCGCCACTCTCGAGCCGCGACGGCTGCGGACAACGATACCAGGTCGGCGACCTCGCTCATCCCGATCCCACCGGAACGGGCCGCAACACCGCCTCCAGCCTTCCAACGGCCTCACCGCGTGTGTTGATAAGCGGAGGCGCACGAAGACCGGAGAGTCGCTCTGTTTCGTCCGGCCTGAGCAGGTCCAGCGCACAAAGGAACTCCACCGCCGCCGGCCCCGTGCCCCGCAGGCTCCCATCCATGATCTTCAGCGCCAGACCCCAGGAGTCATCCGTAGCGGCAACACACAGGACTCCCTCGGCCCCTTCCTTTGCCAGCAGACGTCCGCCCGTTGCCTGCATGATCGTGAGCGGTACTCGTCCCTGCGCGGAAGTGAGCAGAGGACGATCGGTCATGGCCTCAACGACGGTGCCCGCGGCCTCATCCTGCTTGGCTGAGAGCATCAGGCGGCTGAAGGCACGCGCCATTTCGGCCAAGGCGAGTTTGGGTGTCGGCACGCCGCATCCATCAGGCGCCCAGAACCAGGACTCAGGATCGGAATCGACCCATTCGGCCATGGAGGAGCGGACCCGCCGCTGTGCCGGATGATCGTATTCCTGGTAACCTGCCGAATCCCAGCCATGCTGCTGGCACAGGGCCAGAATCCCCGAATGTTTTCCCGAGCAGTTGTTGTGCAGCCGGCTGGGAACCCTGCCCTCGCGGACGAGTGCATCCGCCGCCTCGCGGTCATAGGGCTTGTGTGGCCCGCAGGCCAGCGCCGATTCATCGAGCCCAAGTCTGTCCAACATCCCTCGGGCCAGATCGACGTGGCGGTCCGTACCCCCGTGAGACGCGCAGGCAAGAGCCAGTTCGGCCTGGCCGAAGTCCGCGGCAGCAGCCCCACCGTCCCTGACGAGCGGGACCACCTGAAACGGTTTCATCGCGGATCTCCAGTAGGTAACGAGGCCCGGATCGCCCACAGCCATGGCGCCGCCGGGTAGGCCTGCCACGACCGCGTGAACGACGTGCTCGGACTCCAGCTCCTCACCCCTGAACACACGAACCCTATTGACCATCTATTCTCTCATTGACCGGCTCTTGCCGGCGCGCGCCCGAAGCGGCAACCAGACGCCGGCCAGAACGAGCAGGCCGCCCAGGAAAGTCGCCCAGGACGGCAGCTCGGCGGAACCCAATATGAGGAGTGCCAGGACCGTGGCTCCGATGGGTTCGAGAAGGCCGGTTACGCTGACAACGTATGCGCGGACGTGCTTTAGCGCCCAGTTGAACCCAGTGTGTCCCAGTAGCATAGGGCCGAGCGCGAGACCAGCGAGGGCCAGCCACGTTTCTCCATCGAAGCCCGTCAGCGGCACTCCACCTGCTGACGCAATAACCACGGCCACAAGTGCCGCCACGGCGTACACGGGCGTCACGTAAGCCCACAGTCCGAGCTTGGCCCGCAGCCGACGGCCCGCGATGAAATAAAGAGCCGCCAGGAAACCAGCCACGAGCGCCAGAATGTCGCCCTGGAGCGGATCCTCTCCGGCTCCCGAATCCCCCAAGCCGAAATCCCCAAGACCGATAAGGGTCGCCCCGCCGACCGCGACCAGAATTCCGATCCACTCAGCCCGAGCGGGCGGTTCCCGCAGCAGCAGGCCCGAAAGCAGTCCGACGAACAGCGGGTGAGTTGTAACGAGCACCGTTGAACTCGCGACGCTTGTCAGTTCCAGCGAACGAAACCAAAGGACGAAATGAAGAGCCAGGAACGACCCCGAGGCCAGCAGCCACAGGAAGTCACGGCGGTTCAGACGCGACAGAGTCCGCCATTGCCCGCTCACGAGCAGCAACGGAACACAGACGAGGAGAGACAGCCCAGGGCGCCAGACGGCGATCGCGCTAGCTGGAGCTTCGGCGAGTCGAACCAGAACCGCTCCCGACGAGACCCCAAAGATGGCGATAGCCAGAACGGGCACAACACCGCGGCGGCGGGCGCTTTCAGACATGCCCGCTAAATGTAAGTCGCCGCGACCACGCGCAAGAGCACGTGGCCGCGTCAGGGTCTAGTCAGGCAGCTTCCTGGTGCGGCGCAGCGTTGGACACCGGGGCCAGCCCAACGACGATCTCCTCGATCTTCCCCAGGAGCGTATCGGCCCCCGCCTCGCTGGTGCCGAACAACCCATCTTCGTGCGCGGCAGCGTCCCGGGCCGCTCCGTGGAGGTTAAGCCACAGATCAAACCGTTCACTGGCTCGCACCACTGAGTAGAAGCGTGTCGCGGGCCGACGTCGGGCCAGCAGGTCGAGCAGCGCGGCGGCCAGAGCAACGTGAGTCAGGAATAGGTCCTTGAAGCCATCTATGACGAGCTTCAGCTGGAAAATCGCCAGGTCGCGCAGGAGAACCCGCGCCCGCGGTCGATGATTCGTCTCAGTTCCGGTCATTACTCCGCCTCGATCTATGTGTGTCAGGGGACTGGTGCACCAGCGACGGCCGTTACGACCGTTCTTCAGCTACACTTCCATACGGGGGTTGGCTTCTCTCGGTTTCATGGCACACGTGAGTCCTACGAAGTCGAGCGCGGATGCGACTTTACGTATTCGCCCGTTTCACTGGCCGACGTGTTTCGGGTCGAAAGACATGACCTTCTTGAAGACGCGCACGTAGTGGCTACATGGCTTGAGATCACAGAGCGATCCGGCAACAAGCATTGCGGATTCCTCGGATGCGTGCATATCCTTGCCATGAACGGACGGTGAGACCATAATACATCAACCTCCGTGTGCCTTTCCGAAATTTTGACCCAAAGGAGAACGAGCGTGACGAAACAGGAATTTGCGGAGAAGCTCGCCAGGAAGACTGACATTTCCAAGGCGAAGGCGATGGAGGTAATCGACTGCGTCTTCTCCACCAAGGCAGGTCACGGAATTATCGCTGTCGAACTGGATAGCGGACGTGACATGACGATCACAGGGTTCGGTACGTTCAAGACGCGCCGGACGAAGGCTCGGAAGGGCCGCAACCCGCAGACTGGCCAAGAGATCATGATTTCGGCGCGCAACAGCGTTTCATTCAGAGCGGGTAAGGGTCTCAAGGACCGCGTTCGTGACTAGGTCGGCTTAAGCCGCACAGTCTCGCACAAAGAAAAGCGCCCCCAGACGGCCGCTCAGCCGATGGGGGCGCTTTTTTTTTGAGCTGGATTCTAGCCTGCCAGTTCTTTGCTGGACTCAGGCCTGCCTCAGCAGTCGGCTGATAGGGGCCAAGACTGGGCCTCGGTCAGCGTGCCGCCGCTTGCTCCTTCTCTGGCGTCTGAACCGGGACTGCTGCCTGGTCCTCGGAATGTGCTGCTTCAGCGGCGGCGAACAGATCCGCTGCGCTCTCCGAAAGTTCCAGCAGCCTGACTGCTTCTTCGAGCTGTGTCGTCCCCAACTGGTTTCGCCTCAACATTGCCGTCTCGCCGAAGGCCGCGTTGGCGACCTGGGTGGCCAGGATCCGGTCTATAAGCCGCCGAACCTGGTTGAACTCGGTCGCTGTAACGGGCACCTCACCCGCCGCCTCCTGCAGCGCTGCAAGATAGGTAGCCCGCAATTCTTCCGTGACTTCGAAATCAGGGTCGAGGTCGGGGTACTCTCCTGCCCAGTTGACGCCCACTTGGATCGCAACGTTGTTGAACCCGACACCGGCCCTGGCCAGAGACGCCAGAAAATCGGTTTCTTCCTGCGGCGGCTCGGGCTCGCGGACGATAAGGTCGGGCGTGATTCCACCCCCACCGTAGACAGGACGCCCGGAATCCGTGTATGCGATTTCGCGGCCCGCCGTGTCTACATCGGCGGTACCGACGTGATCGATTTCGGGCTCGTCACGATCCCGAGGCACCGTGATGGATCTACCATTCGGCGTGAACCAAGCGGCGGTCGTGAGCTTGAGCTGGTGACCGCCCTCCAGATTGATCAAAGACTGTACAGAGCCCTTCCCGAACGTCGTGGTGCCCAGGATTAGTGCACGATCGTGGTCCTGGAGTGCGCCGGCCACGATTTCCGACGCGCTCGCACTCATCTCGCCGATCAGTACTACGAGCGGTATCTGCGGCCAGGCCTCCGGATTTGGAGCCAGGTAGACGTGATCTTCGTTCGGGTTCCTGGACGTCACGGAGACGATCTCATCACCCGCCGGGAGGAACAGGTCCGCCACCGCGATGCCCTCCGTCAACAGGCCGCCAGGATTCCCGCGCAGATCCAGAATCAGTTTCCGGGCGCCCTTGTCCCGGAGGTGGTTAACAGCTGTGCTGACCTCTTCCTCCGCCCGCTGGGAGAACTGGTCCAAACGCACGAAGCCAATCTCCTGCGTGAGCATAAACGCCTTGGTGGCCTGGACGTGGATATCGTCACGTACGATCGTGAAGTCCAGTGGTTCATCCACGCCGAATCGTCCGATTGCAATCGTGACCGGCTCGCCCTTTTCGCCGCGGAGCCGCTGGACCGCCTGTTCATCCGTCCAGCCGCGGGCCGACTCGCCATCGACTCTCATGATCTTGTCGCCGGTTTGCAGTCCCTGGCGCTCGGCGGGAGTGTTCGGCAGGACCGACATGACGGTGACCCAGTCCCCCACCGCCCGTATACGAATCCCCAGGCCGCCATAGTTGCCCGTTGTTTGAAGCGTAAAATCGTCACGGTCCGAGGCATCGATAAACGTGGTGTACGGATCGCCGACTTCCTCGAGAAGACCGTCGATCGCCATTCGGTACAACTCGCTTGAATCGATTTCCTCGACGTATCGTTCGGCCACGTACCGATGCACGTCCTCGAATAACTGGGCACTGTAGAGCACTCCCTCCTGGCTCGCAGCACCTTGCTGGAGGAGCCAGCCGCCGCTGGCAAACGAGACGACCGCGACGATGGCGGCCGGCATCCAGCCTGGAAATATGCTCCGGTGGTTCGATTCCATATCCGTCCGCTTCTCTCGCATGTCCATATCTACCTGGAATCCTGAAGCACTTCGCGTGCCACGGACTCTTCCTTGTCGGGCGCCGCCAGCGCCAGCAGCGCTTCGGGCGAGTCCGCCTCTCGAAGCAGCGCCGCCGCATCGGCGACGACAGTGTTGCGACGAAGACCCCGTTCGATTCCCGCCAGCTCGCCAAACGCCGCCATCGCAATCCGGCGTCCGAGGTGGAAGTCGATCAAGCGGTAGCCCGTCCGATAAGCCTCAACGTCCAGTTCGACATCGGTGCGTTCATCGAGGAACTCGAAGAAGGCCCATCGCATCTGTGGCGAAATCACGAAGTCGCGTGTCAGATCAGGGTGTGAGCGCATCCATTCGAGAGCGAATCGCAGGCCCAATTCGTCGAAATCAGCTGGCGCCAGCCCAGCATCGAGAAAGGCTTGCCTGAGAACCTGCTCGTCCGTCGTCAGAGTATCCGGCCAAACGATGACATCCGGAGTTATTCCTCCACCGCCATAGACCAGACGCCCGCCCGAGGTACGGAACATCTCCCGCTCCTCCGGTGGTGCATCGCCAGCCGGTAGTGCATCGTCAGCCGGCGGCGCGTAGATCTGGATCGGGTGAGCCCCGGCCCGCATCTGGATGCGCAGCTCGCCCGGCGCAGCCGGATCGTCGATCGGATCCAGCGTAAGGGCCGCAGATACCGCGTCGTTGAAGGCCTGTGATCCGAGCGGGAAATCGGGCTCATCTTCTCGGCTGCGGGGCCGGTGGATCGACCGTCCACTGGGAGTAAACCAAGTGCCCGTGGTGAGCCGAAGGTAGCGGTCCCCGGGAAGTGGGAAGACACTCTGCATCACGCCCTTCCCGAAAGTTGGGGTGCCCAGGAGCAGCGCGCGATCGTGATCCTGAAGCGACCCCGCCACGATCTCGGAAGCGCTGGCGGAGATGCCGTTGACAACCACCACCATCGGCAGGCCAGGATAGTGATCTACATCCGAAGCCCGATACGTCTGGCTATCGCGAGGGTCGCGGGCCCTCGTGTCCACGACCTCCTGATCCGGCTGCAGAAACAGGTCGCTCAGCGCTATGGCTTCGCGCAGGATTCCGCCCTTATTGTACCGAAGATCCAGAATGAGAGAGGTGGCGCCACGCTCAAGAAGCCCGTCGATCGCGTCCTCCACTTCCTGGCGGGCGGAGACGCTGAACTGGCTCAGGTAGACGTAGCCGACGTTGCCTTCGAGCAGCAGGGGTTTGGCCGCTACCAGATGTACGTCGTCTCGGACGATTCGGTACTGGATGGGAGCCGCGGCCCCTGCTCGCGAAATCGTTATGTCCACCGGGTCGCCGCGAGGTCCGCGGAGAGCTCCCGTGGCTTCCTGCTGTGACCAGCCCAGCGTGCTCACACCGTCCACTTCGACTATTCGGTCGAGGGCCCGGATATCCAGCTGAGAAGAAGGACTGTTCTCGATAACGCCGAGAACCGTGATCCCCTCCTCTTCAGCCAGAATCCGCATGCCGACACCACCGTAGTTGGCATTCAGAAGCGCCGCGTTCCTATCGCGGGGCCGCATAAAGGCGGCGTAGGGATCGCCAAGCTCTTTGAGGAGACCATCCACGGCCATCTCGTACAACTCGGCCGCATCTATCTTCTCGACATACCTTTGCGCGATGCTGTGGTGGACGCGCTCGAATAGGCCTTCAGCCACGCGCACGTCAGCCGTGAACGAGGTGCTGTCCTGCAACAGCCAGCCGCTAGTCGCCAGTGCGATGACTCCGACCGGTACCGCGGACAGCAAGCTACGATATGGCAAACCAACTCCTCTCATGTTTTCCGCAATTCCTCACCCAGACATCCAAACTCCGCCAGCGCCAAAAAGTTTCCGCTCAGCATCAGCCGCTGGCCGGGAATCTGTCCGGCCACCGAGCCACCAGCTTGGCCCACAGCGCCTCCTGCACCGCTTCTACCGGTTCGTCGCCCGCTATCCGGGTCACGTTCGGCTCGGAGTCCGCGAGCGACTCGTAAGCTTTGGCAACCGTCTGATGGAACTCCGTGCTCTCGCGTTCAAGGCGGTCCGCCTCCTCCAGCTGCCGTCTCCTGCCCACGTGCAAGTCCAGCAGCAGCAAGAACGTCGCGTCGGGACGCAGCCCGCCTGTAGCGAAAGCATTCAGCTCACGAACGCGCTGCAATCCTAGCCCCCTCCCGACACCCTGGTACGCAAGCGTCGACAGCTCATACCGATCCGAGATCACGATCTCGCCCCGCCCGAGAGCCGGACGGACTATGGAGCGAACGAATTCGGCTCGTGCGACCAGATAGAGCAACAGCTCCGTCTCCGCTGCCATCGAGAGTTCGCGGTCCAGTACGATCGCCCGGGCCCTCTCCCCAGCAGGTGTTCCGCCGGGCTCACGGACAGACACGTGAGGAATACCCAGGCTCCCCATCCGGCTCGAGAGCAGCGCCTGCTGGGACGACTTCCCGCAGCCCTCTACCCCTTCCAGAACTAGAAACAGGCCAGGCCGCGGCGACGTTGTCTCCTCAGTCGTAGTACTCAACGCCGAGATGGGTAAGCTGATCCTTACCCGCCATCCAGCGAAGCGTGTTCTTGAGCTTGATCTGCTGGATAAAGAGGTCATGTTCGGGATAGAGACCCTCAGCGACCTGAGGGCTCTTGAAGTAGAAGGACAACCACTCCTGGATCCCGCTCAGTCCCGCGCGTTTGGCAAGATCGCCGAACAGGGCCAGATCAAGGACGATCGGCGCTGCCAGGATCGAGTCCTTGCACAGAAAGTCCACCTTTATCTGCATGGGATAGCCCAACCATCCGAAGATGTCGATGTTATCCCAGCCCTCCTTGTTATCCCCACGAGGCGGATAATAATTAATCCGCACCTTGTGGTAGAAGTCTTTGTACAGATCCGGGTATATGTCGGGCTGCAGAATGTGCTCCAGCACACCGAGCTTGGACTCTTCCTTTGTCTTGAAGCTGGCCGGGTCGTCCAGAACCTCCCCATCCCGGTTGCCGAGAATATTCGTCGAGAACCAGCCTCGCAAACCCAGCATGCGAGCCTTGAATCCGGGCGCCAGGATCGTCTTAATGAGTGTCTGGCCGGTCTTGAAGTCCTTCCCGCAGATCGGCACCTGGTGGGTCGCCGCCAGCTCCACCATCGCGGGGATATCCACCGTGAGGTTCGGCGCGCCATTGGCGAAGGGCACACCCTCCATTAGGGCGGCGTAGGCGTAGATCATCGAGGGAGCGATGGCGGAGTGGCTCTCGCGCAGGCCTGCCTCGAAGGACTCCACGGTCTGGTGCACGGCCTCCGGCTGGATGAAGACCTCGGTAGAGCCACACCAAACGATGACCAAACGACTACATCCCTCGCGCTTCTTGAAATCACGCATGTCCTGCCGGAGCTGCTCCGCGAGGTCCATCTTGGAGTCAGCCGATTTTACGTTCCTGCCATCTAACTTCTTGACCCACTCGCGATCGAACACAGCCGGCATCGGTTTGATCGTACGCATGAAATTAGCCGCCGCGTCCAGGTCCTCGGGCCGAAGAACTCCGGCCACCCGCGCCGACTCGTAGGCATCGTCCTCGATCGGATCCCAAGCTCCGAACGCAAGGTCGTCAAGCTCCGCCAGCGGCACCAGCTCTCTTACGAGGGGCGTGCGCTCGTCCGTGCGCTTGCCGAGCCGAACAGTGCTCATCTGGGTGATCGACCCGATCGGCTTCGAGCGCCCTTGACGCACGGCCTCGACACCCGCAATGAACGTGGTGGAAACAGCGCCAAGCCCGACGAGCAGCACTCCGAGTTTGCCATCAGCCGGCTGAATCTGACGTCCTTGTTCCACGTCGCTCATACTTATTACTTACCTCATCTAAAGTTAGATAACTAATTTATTGACTGCTATTTGACACGACACGACTTCTAGGTCTACCCTCGCAAACCTACGCGCCGGATTCGCCCTCCGACCGAGTATTGCGGTATACCACTAGGATCCGCTGAACAACCGCGAGATTGGTCAGAATGGCCAGGCCCACGATTACCCCTCGCAGCGCCCCACCCTGGTCGGCTTCTCCGAAGATGACAGCCGACATCCCGATGAGTAGCACTCGTTCCGGCCGCTGCATGAACCCGACGCTGCAGTCCACGTCCAGGCTCTCGGCCCGCGCCCGGGTATAGCTGACCATCAGTGAGCCAGCCATGGCGAGCATGACGGCGTAGATCATTCCGACGTCGCCGAGTTGAAGCCGATAGTCGTTGTACAACGACAGCAGGCCCAGGTATACGACGATCTCGGACAATCGATCGAGCGTGGAGTCATAGAAGGCTCCGAAGCTCGATGCCAAGCCGGTCCGTCGAGCGACCGTCCCGTCGAACAGGTCGAAGATTCCGCCCACAAGGATCAACGCGCCGGCCGTTCGGACACTGTGCTGGTGGAAGAAATATCCCGATGAGCACGTGATCACGAAGCCCAGCGAACTGAGCAGGTTAGGGTGTACCCGCCACCGCGTCAGGGCCGCCACGATGGGCTCGACTGCGGTCCGCATAGCCCGTTCCACTGCAGCACGCAGACTGTTCATGCCTGCCAACCATCACTTCTACTCACGTGGGCAGTATGATGCGGCTCTCTTCTCCCTTCTTGATCCCGCGCCCGATCGACTGATGGACTCGGTCCATGAGTTTGTCGAAATTGGCCTGGGCGGCGATCAAACCCTGGTATTTGGAGCTCTGCTGCACCTCCTGGCTAAGCTCGCTGAGCTGGTCGCGCAGGTCTTCCGGTGGCTCCTCTCCTCTATCTACGAATCCGAGCAACTGCTCCTGCAGTCCCCGCATTCGATTGAGCATTTCCGTAGCATCGCGATCATCCCCGATTTCGCGGTGCGCCGCCTTGAGATACATGTACTCAGCGGTCTGAGAGACGAATCTGCCGACCTCGGCGGCTTTTTCGAATATTTTGTCGCGCTCGTTCGTGTCCATGTCCCGCCCTAGTCTCTCTAATCAGTGAACCTCGTAGAATTCGCAAATATAGGCGCGTTTACGTGCCCCGGCTAACCATCTTGGTCCTGAGCGGGACCGGCCTCGGTGGGCCGAAGCACGCTAGCGCCGTACGCCGACGGCAAACCGATCTTGTCCGCTCAGGTCGCGGCGAACTCGGACCTCGTTCCACCGGTCGTCCGCTTTCAGCAGCGAGCGGACCGCCGAACCCTGCTTAGCCCCGATCTCGATGAACAGGGCGCCCGCCGGTTGCAGCCGATCCGGTGCACCGGCCGCCAGCCGCCGGACTACGTCGAGACCGTCCGGTCCGCCCGCGAGCGCAACGCGCGGCTCGTGACAGCGCACGTCGTTTGGAAGTGTACTCAACTCGGAGTCAGTGACGTACGGCGGATTCGACACGATCAGTTCGAATCGTTCCTCCGGCCCGATCTCAGCCCAGAAGTCCAACCCAGACTGGCGCAGCTGGATTCGGTCCGCGAGACCGAGCCTTCTAGCGTTGTCGCCTGCTACGCTCAAGGCTGGTTCGCTTACATCCAAGGCCACAACGGAGCGCACCAGGCGCTCGCTCACCAAAGCCAGGGCCAGCGCACCCGACCCCGTACCTACGTCGAGCGCACACTCCACCGGGACCCCATCTCTCTCAGCTCGAACCCAGTCAGCCACATGATCGACCAACTGCTCTGTTTCGGGTCGCGGCACGAGAACGCTGGAATTCACTCTCAATTCAAGCTCACGAAACGAGGTCGAGCCTTCGATGTACTGCAGTGGCTCCCCCGAAACACGGCGGCTGACCAGACCCGAGAGTCGGGCCGCGTGCGCCGGCCCGATCCGAAGGCCCGAGTCCAGAAAGAGCTCGTGGCGCCGCACCCCCAGGACCATGCATACGAGTCTTTCGGCTTCAAGCCGCGGTGATTCCAAACCGGCGGCCCCGAGCTCGACCGTAATACTCTCGACTGTACCCCGGCGGGTCACTCGGCTGCCTCCATGCGTTCCGCGAGTCCGGCGCTACGCAGCGCATCCGTCAGCTCGTCAAGATCGCCGGCAAGCACGGCCTCGAGGCGGTGCAGCGTAAGGTTGATTCGGTGGTCGGTGACTCGGTTCTGGGGATAGTTGTAGGTCCGAATCTTGGCCGATCGATCGCCCGTTCCCACCTGAAGGCGGCGTTCTCGCGCCCGGTCCGCTTCCTGCGCTGCCACTTCCTGATCCAGCAGGCGGCTTCGCAGCACTTTCAGGGCCTTGGCCTTGTTCTTGTGCTGAGACTTCTCGTCCTGGCAACTCACGACCAGACCGGTCGGGATGTGAGTGATCCGGACCGCTGAGTCGGTCGTATTGACTGACTGGCCTCCTGGGCCGGACGAGCGAAACACGTCGATCTTGAGATCACCTGGATCGATGTGCAGGTCCACTTCCTCGGCCTCGGGCAGCACGGCGACCGTAGCGGCCGACGTGTGAATCCGGCCTGAGCTTTCGGTGGCCGGCACCCGCTGGACGCGGTGCACGCCGGACTCGTACCGCAGATGCCCGTAGACGTCCCGTCCCCGTACGACGAAGATGATTTCCTTGAGACCACCCAGGACACCCTCACTCGAGGAGATCACCTCCAGCGTCCACTTCTTGGCGTCAGCGTACCGGGTATACATGCGGTAAAGGTCCGCGACAAACAGGCCCGCCTCATCGCCGCCGGTCCCGGCGCGCATCTCGACCACGGCAGGCCTGTTGTCGAGTGGGTCGGGAGGCACGAGCAAGAGCTGAAGCGCCTGCGAATCGCGCTCGATCTGAGCCGTCAGCTCCTCGCTTTCAGCCACGGCCATCGCTACTAGTTCCGGGTCCTCGTCAGTCTGCGCGACGTCCCTAGCCTGCTCCAGCTGGTCGAGTAGAAATAGGAAGGCCTTGCCGGCGTCAACGACCGGCGTCAGCGCGGAGTGCTCCTGGGCCGCCGCACGCAGGCGAGGCGGATCGCTGAGCACCTCCGGATCAGCCATGAGACGGGCGAGCTCGTCGTGGCGCTCAAGTGCCGCCCCGACGCGCGCTTTGAGCGGGTCGGGCGTGTCAGTCATGATGCTGGACTCACTCGGCTGGAGTGACCGGCTCCTCCGATGTGCCTTCAGCGGTCGCTTCAGGCTCGACTGACTCTGCCTC